>CAMAVL010000093.1 GCA_945861735.1 Chlamydia trachomatis | reverse complement strand
GGACAGGGCAAAAATAAATGCTGCATTTTCGTCCGGCTGCGATGCCCCATCTGCAGCGCCCGTCTCCTTGGGAATAGAAAAAACTATTCCCTCGTCATCGGTCGCTGCATCTAGGACATCTCGCTCGGCCGAAAATGCAGCATTTATTTCTTTACGATCCCTTAAGCCTTTCGAGGAAGTCTTGTGGGATCCCAGCTTGTTGCCTTGTCTCTTCAAAGAACAGAGGGCCGCGTGCGCGTTTAGGTGTCATCAGAGGCGGAAGATTGGTTTCCCAGGTATCCCATTCGGATGTGTCTTTATTTTTTAGTTTGCGCAGCCAATTCCAACCAAAAGAGACGTGATTGATCTCATCTTCAAGAATGCGTTGCATGAGTTTTTCAGACTCGATATCACCGACCCTCCCAAAAGACTTCCCATATAAAGGGGCGAAATCGAGATTGGCCATTTCAAATGTCAGGCTCATCACGCTGATATAGCGAATAGGATTGGAGAGATGGGGGACATAAGACCAGAAATGGCGGTAGAGAGGAAGGTCTCCAAAGCGAAGACCAAGAACTTCCATCCGAGCTATATATAGACGCACATGCTCTTGTTCTTCCTTTAATGTGTTGGCAACGCCCCGGCGGAAATGGGGAGGCGCTGTAGGAAAGGCGACGAGGGCATGGGCCATAATTTCAACGGCGAGAAGTTCATGGCCGGCAAAGCGGTGTAGGCAGATGGCGCGCTTATCCTTTTCTCGATGTTGATGAAAGGGAGGGAGTTTTTCTTTGCGGGAGTGGCGCTGAAATTGCATCCCAATTGGACGGCAGGGCTCGTTCCAGATTTTAGCTTCTCCTGGATGGAAATCCGTGAGTTCTTCTGGGGCAAATAACTTTTCTTCTAGCGTATCCGCACCTAGAATACGGTTAGCCCATTCTCTTAATTCCATTGTTTTTTTAAGTAGATTGAAAAGGGAGGCTCTAAGTCCTCCCTTAAAGGTAGGTATTTATTCAGCAGACAGAACGTAAAAGGCAGGGAATGCAAAATTATTATTAGGCCGAGGAGAAGCAATGAAAGTTACTTTTTCTCCGACTAAATTTTGCAGATTCACGCATGTGCTATAAACGTAAGCTACTGGGACGTCTTTGTCGCGTACGATGAAATCACCTGGCTTTGATTTTACAGGGGAGTTGTAAGGCTCTAAGATCCCTGAAACCGTCTCAGCAGTCAGTTTTTGATCATCATAAAATTGTTGAATGTTATGGCTGTCATTGACATTTGTCCAACTTAAATACAGAGACTCTTCTACAGGCTCCCACATTTTCATCTTGTCAGTAATTTGAACCAAAACATCAGACATTCCTATTTTAGGTGTATTTTTGCCTTTGCCAAAAAACTTCTTAGAAGAAGTTGCAGCTACAAGTGCTTCTTCCGACTGGAGTTCGATGTGAGAAATTCTTTTTTGGATATACGCTTCCTGAAATGTCGCTAATGCCTCTTTTGCTTGATCGGCATATTCGGAAAATTCGCTATAGTCTGTGATGATTGTATTGAAACTTTTGCAAATGCGATCAAAATCAACCTCGTCAAAGGACTTGCGCAGTTCTGCTTTACTCAGTAACGCCGTAGCGTCGAGAAGTTGCTCTGCAGAGGAGCGCCTTTTATCGATTTGTTCTTTAAATTCAGGTCCACCTGCATAGTTGACATATTCTTTTGCGATATAGAAATGGGTATGACTTGGAGGTGCAATTTCCATCCATTTATTATTGAGAGCAGAAATGACTCCTTGGATTCGCTCTCCTCCATTGAGATGACCGATTACAGGAGCCTCTAGGCTTGGCTCTAATCGGACATTTACGCGGTTGCCTTCAACGACATTATCTAGAATGAAACTGCGGAAGACATAAGCCTTAGCACCCGCTGGAGGTTCGACAACCCAAAAGTTTTCCTCTTCTCCGACAACAGAGATGAGATCATTTTTGTTAAGTTCTCTAATGATGTGACTTTCTACGTCAGGCTGCATCCGCATGCGCACTTTTCTTGCCGATACTTTACCAGTAAAAGGAGAGAATGGTTTAGCAGGAGCTTTGATTACTTTAGCTTTAGCAACAGGTTGTACAGGAGCCGCAACCGGCTGCTCCACAACGGGAACAATAGAAACGGGCGGGGCTACAACTTCTGTTGTGATATCGGGCATGAATTCTTCGATTCCACTAGGCGCATCTGCATAAGTATATGTTAAAGATAAAGCGCAAAGAACTAGTGACTTGGAAAATTTAGAGAGCATTTTCATTCCTCCTGGTCTGCAAAATAGTGTTAGTCTATTTCGCCATTCTAGGAGTTGTCTTTTTTTAACTCCACTTAATTTTTACATTTCTTCGAGGATTTTGAATTCCAAATGTTCTGGGGGTACGGGATGGTACAAAGTAATTTCATAAAGATTAGAAAGTCTCTCTTTTTCATTTTTGAGCGCAGTGTATAAGACAACAAGGGATCTAAACTCAGCACAGAATATTTTGGCCCTCGGATTAGATGGCCTGGGAGTAATCCCTAGAAGCCCCTTTCTTTAGGAAGGGGAGTAGTCACCATCCTAGAAAGGATCTTCTAGAAGCAAATAAAATTCTAGCTTTTAAGGACAGCCTGAACGTGTTCGCAGTTTTTTTCTCCGCATGTGCAACCGACAGGAGCCCCTAGGTAGACGCTATACTGTTCCTGATTATCTAGTGGGTTTGTAACGGCATAGAGGTTAGGCTCTGTTTGACGGATATCCCATGAGCGGAATGTGAGGTCTGCATCAGAGACAATCTCTTCTTCCTCTTCCGAGGGTTTAAGTTCAGAATATAGAGCCCGCACCACTTGGCAGTGTAGGCAGTTACAGTTCTCTTCTGCTGAGGGCAGATTATTGAGATCCTCAATGCCGATCACTTTCGATAGGGAAGAGACTTTTTTAAGCAATTCAGGAGGCAGATCGGGGAGCTCTGCATGCTCTGCGTTGTGTTCAAGGATTGACCCAAAATTTTCTGGGTTAAAAGACGTTTTAAAGGGGAGTTTAAAGCTCGTTACCCGAGGTAGCCCGAAAAGGAAGCTCATAGGAGTTACAGGAGAGTTGTTTTCAGCGACTTTTTGTTGCATGTCTAAGCGTTCCGCATGAATTGCGAAGATGGATTCAATCGTAATAGGCTCCAAATGAGGAACTTCTATACTGATTTCGTTGTTTAGTGTCACGACGAGCATAAGTCTTTCTATATCAACATGTAGAGAAGCGACATTATCCCAAGATGTAGAGACATACGGGGGAATGCTTAGGATGTTCGAGTTGATTTTCACAGAAAACTCCTTAGAGGTTGTGCATTATAATACTAATTATAACTTAAAAGGGGGGCTTCTGTCAACTCTGGTTTAGCAGTCTTTAGTCAAGTGTGCTTGTTTATGAGCATAAATCACTGGACGTTAACTGCTTAATATGGATTATAAAAAAAAGATTGTACTTCGAAGGTCTTGGCCGTTATGGTGATGTTGTCGTTACACAACAGGAGAAGCCTTATATGAATCGAAAAACATATGTTATTGATACGAACGTCCTTCTTCATGATCCAGATGCCATCACCAAGTTTCATAATAATGATGTTGTCATTCCTCTTGCTGTTTTAGAAGAACTCGATGGAATGAAGCGCCTGTCTGATGAACTTGGAAAAAATGCGCGTCATGTCATCCGGTATATCGATGCGTTAAAGGAGAAAAACTCAGGGACGCTACATGGTGGAATAAGTATTGAAAATGGAATTGTCATTCGCATTTATGTAGACACAAGACCCTGCGATAAAAGTTCTTTTCCCCTTCCTGTCGACCGCTTGGGTCATAAAATTCTCTTTGTTGCTTATAAATTAAAAGAGAAAGAATCCAATCAACCGCTTGTTTTTGTATCCAAAGATTTTGTAATGCGCGTGAAAGCAGAATCCATTGGTTTGGAAGCGCAAGATTATGAAAATCTCAAAACCTCCTATGATCATCTCTATCGAGGGTATCGTAAACTATCTGTTCCAAAAAGAGAGATCGATCTTTTTTATAAAGATGGATTTTTGCCAATGGACCTAAAGGATCTGCTTCCTAATGAATACTGTTTTTTAAGCGCTCCAGAGCAATCTAATGCAATTGGCAAATATAACCCAGCAACCAAGCGCTTAGAGCCTTTGATTAAAATTTCTAAAGACATTTGGGGAATTCAACCTTTAAATATCGAGCAAAAATGCGCTTTAGATCTTTTGCTCCGAGATGATGTGAAGTTGGTGACTTTGATGGGTCCTGCTGGAACAGGAAAGACATTAATGGCACTCGCTGCGGGCTTAAGAAAAGTCTTTGATGATGGAACGCATACGCGCATCTTGGTCAGCCGTCCGATTGTTCCTCTCGGTAAAGATATCGGCTATCTTCCGGGAACTAAGGAAGAGAAACTCTACCATTGGATGCAGCCGATCTACGATAACTTAGAATTTCTTTGCCAATCGACAAATGGGGAGATCAACGGGGTCGAAACGCAAAAATGGATTATGGAGAGCAAGAAAATTGAGATGGAAGCTGTGACCTACATCCGCGGTAGATCTTTGCCAAAGATGTTTATTATCGTAGATGAAGCACAGAACCTCACCCCTCATGAAGTGAAAACAATTATTTCACGTGCTGGAAAAGGAACGAAAGTCGTTTTGACGGGAGATCCAACTCAGATCGATAATCCCTATCTCGATAAGGATTCGAATGCATTGACCTATACGGTTAATAAATTTAAGAATCACCCGATTTATGGCCATGTATTCTTAGAAATTACAGAGAGATCGGAGCTTGCAGCTTTAGCTGCCGAGATTCTTTAGAGTATATGAGTCTACATTCTCTTTTTTTATCTGATGCGTTCTGGAGAATAAGGACAAAAAGATAGCCCGTAAAACACACTTGTTTTATGGGCTATTAAAGTTATTTAACGAAGCTTTTTAAAGCAGTTCTGTGCGCTTTGTTAGCGATGTACTGTTGATCTGCTCCAGAAAGTGTTTTTGCGTCTGGAACAAGAGCATTAAGAAATCGACTTTTAAAATCCTTTACACCCGAAAAAGAATCATCCCTCATGGTAAGCAGACGATTCACTGTATTAAACGAGATGTCTTTACCATAAAATTCCTGTAAACATTCAACAAACTTCATCCCATTAATATTCTTTACTTCAGAAGCCTGTTTAGATGTCAAGTTTTCAATGTATTTATAACCTGGACTTTTGTTAATTACTGGAGCAGACACGCAATACCTCATTAGTTAATTATATTTATTAACACTACGCCTGTAACTGTAACTATATCATAAATTTAACAACAAGTCAATTTAATAAATAAAATTTGTTATTATTTATTGTAAACGTTCGTCTTTGTTATGTTTATTACAATGAGGTAATAAATATGATAAATAGAGCTATCGCTATTATTACCAAGGAGTTAGGTCGAGTGGAGCGAAGGGGTCCTGCTTGAAATAATGTATACTGCAGTCGGCCTGAAACTTGGAATTTGGACCGCGCCAAAGCCCCGAGGATCGCCGATCATAAGTCGCCCTATATTGTTAATATACTCGTTACAGCTGAATCTGAGAATTTTGACGGCGTCGGATTTGCATCAAAATTTTAGTCTTCGCTCGCGCCTTGCTCGAGCGGCAATGGTCGCTCGTTCCAGACTAAAATTTTGAGCAGCCTCCTTGTCAAAAAATCTCAGATTCAGCTGTAACGAGTATAGATTGACCCAACCGTTGAGAGTTTGAATTCACAAGAGAATTATGCTTAATCACGTCCTGATCGAAAATCTCCCTTGCCTGACATTTTTTTCCTTGATACGCCTAAATTCCTTGTTGAGATCTTTATCGCTCCCAAACACACTGATCTACATTGGAGCTGGCCCCAAATAGTGATAATCGTTAACCTCTAGAGAAGCTCCTTTTCCTCTAAGCATCATCTTACCGGCGCCGGCAAGATGATGCTTTGGGTTGTTACCTGATTGCTTTCAGGACTCAACAGCTTTCTGGACTGATTGTGCTATGTGGTTGTATCCTAGTTGTTTACTAGTTACACTCATCATGAAAATGAGTTTTCTTGATTCCATGATGTCTTTCATGGGGGTATAGGAGATATAAGAGAGTGATTTGGTAAGGGGTTGTGCAAGTCTATTATACTCATAATGCTTCCTAGGTCTTTATCAACCCGCATAGCTGCAAAATAAATAAATATTTTTATTGAATTTTTGACTTATTTACGGCGATACGGTACATTAAGGTTAGATCCAAGGAGGATATATGACTAATAAACCTGAAACCGTAAGGCTTACTATAGATTTCCCCATGAGACAGCATACCTACATTAAAATGCTGGCTGCAAAAGAAGGGGTCACCTTAAGACAATTTGTTATAGAACATTTACCTGGACTGGATGAAGGCAAACGAAAAAAAACACATAAAAAAGCTAGTGACAAAGAATTCGATAAGCTCCTAAAAGATTTTCTTGTTAAGAAAGCTCCCATGCTTAAAAGGCTTTCTAAGAAATGATTAATTATCTCACTTTTGAACAAATCATAAGGCTTCACGATTCCATGATTGACAACTTTGGTGGATTGAAAGGCGTTAGAGACGCCAATCTTTTGCTGTCCAGCATAGAAAGTCCAATGATGGCAGTTTTTGGCGAAGAACTATATCCTACGGTCTATGACAAGGCCGCTATCTATCTTTTTAGCATCATTCGCAATCACCCCTTCAATGACGCTAACAAACGAACAGGCGCTGGTGCTGCTTATTTATTTTTGCAGATTAACAAAGCTCCTATCCCATTCAATGATGAGTCTTTTGAAAACTTCGTAGTTAAGGTCGCCAAGGGAAAAATCACAAAGGAACAAATTGCGCATTTTTTGGAGTATGGAAAGGAAATAAAAAAAGGACCTTAAAAAATTAGCAAGTGTGATAAAAAAAATAATTATGAGAAAATTATACAAAGATCTAAAAAAAGGACTCGAAGAAATAATTGCCTACAAAGAGGGCAAAGCCACTCTTAAATCTGAGATTATTCAGATTCCAGAACCTCCCAAGGCCTATCCATCTAGAAAGATCAAGAGGATTAGAGGAAATTATTCACACTGAATACCGATATAAATATCTAAAACGATATTTTGATGGTCTCTAGATCTTTCGTCATAGATTTCGTAATCCGCAAGATAGCAACGTTTTCCGCCAAACTCTTTCGGGGTCATCTGCCAAATTTGCTCCCACGGCTTTCGAAGGACATCCGGCATAGAACCCGGACCATTTGTGAATTTTACATATTTTTGCGCAGGGATAATCAACGCTTCCAAACCATCCGGCACATCTACCAAAGAACTCACCTCTTCCCCAATAAAATAAGTATAGTCTCCATGATGATCACTTTCGTAATCGGTATATATGCAATAGGTGGTTTCTGGATGTAAGCGATTTGGGATCTGAGCTGCAACATTCTGATGAAAATACTGTCTGACGCATGGAAATATTTTCCCTTCAAGAGAATTTACTTCTGCCTGATTATTGGTCCGCACTTTGATCCCAATAATCTTTTTCTCGTCTTGATGTAGGATAACTTTATTCATTTTGATCTCCATGATCTTTGAAGTGGTTGCCTTTGGCTGGACTGGTTTTAACAAAAATTAAGTAAAAGTCTTTACTCCATTTGTTTTTCTTAGAATTGCTATCAGCAACCTAAGGATTGCTTGATCCTAATCCTGGTCTCTTTTTGTTTTCAACCTGTTTATTTCTTTTCTTCATTTTAAGCACTGGTTCTCCACCTAAGACGCCTGATTTTCTCTTAAAAAAAAGGGGGGAAATAATACTCTTCTTCTTCCAGGCGTAGATTGTTGGCAAGTTCACAAGCAGGATAAAAACCTAATTCT
>CAMAVL010000092.1 GCA_945861735.1 Chlamydia trachomatis | reverse complement strand
GTAATTATCGAAATCCATGAGGAGTGGGTGACCGGGAAAAAATATTTAGACATGAGTCCGCTATTGGGGCGTGGCTCGGACAACGAATAAATTAGGAGGACAAAAGGAGGGTTTGATTGAATTTACAGAAAAAGAGTTGCTTTATCATTTTTAGGCAGTACTGAGGTTAGCCAGTCAGCTTTTTTTATTTTGTACAAAACATGCCTTCTCACTGGATTGCCTTCTGAAATCTTTGGATGGTCAAAGTCATCCTTTGGGTCATGATGCATGCCAATTTTTTCCATAACAGCCCTTGAGCGCATGTTTTGAACGGCTGTAAAGGAGACAATTTCCTCCAATTTTAACACTTCGAATCCGTATTGAAGAGATGCCATAGCCCCTTCCGTCGCGTAGCCTTTCCCCCAATAATCAAAAGCTAACCGCCAACCGATTTCAACCGCAGGTGTAAAATTGGCTGTAAAATAGACATCCTCCAGTCCAATGAAGCCGATAAATTCACCCGTTTGAATCAGAGAAGTCGCCCATAAACCCCAGCCGCACCTTTGGATGTGGTCAGACATCAGTTTGGCTGAATGGTCGCTCTCTTGCCGACTCTTAAGAGCAGGAAAATATTCCATGACCCTTGGATCCGCATTGAGTTGAGCAAAGGGCTCTAAATCCTCTTCTCGCCAAGGGCGTAGGATCAATCGCTCTGTTTTAATCGTGTTTTCAGCTGTCATATTTTTCATGAGTTTGCAGGCATTTTTTTTGGGTCATCATAGCATTGAGCAGGCGATGATTTCCATGGAAAAGATTAACACATGGCTTTACCCTTTTTAATACTGTAGGTTAGGTCGGAAAGTAGGCGGTTTATTGGGATGGGGGCAGTTCTAGCGGAAAACAGGCAACCCACCCCCACCCTTAATCTAAAATTGTCATTTTTGTATCTAATTGGTAGTAAGGCAGATGCGATCTTAAATTAATAACTATTACATAGACAATTAATATTTAAAATGTTACAATATATTATATAAGCCACGCTTTTGTTTAAAAAAATTAAATAAACCGCAAAAAGAGATATTATTAAAATATGACATCTTTTCCAGATCCAGTTAAATCAACAGCCCTCGTCGTCTACGATCCCAAAGCGCATCCTTTGGCGAAGGCTAAAGCTCGCATGCAAGAGATGCAGAACTTGTTCATGGAAAAGTCTTTTAAAGCACAGTTTGCGGATTATCAGCATTTTCATCGGCACTGGATGGGAGATATTATTGTTCTTGTGGGGACTTCTACCGCTGGTAAAACTTCGATTATTAAAGCCTTGAGGCAGATGGAATCTGATCGCGTTGAGGATGGGGTAGATCTTAGAAGCGATGCAGCATTTTTGGGGTACTTCAAGAAACAGTGTCCGGACGAAGTAGCAATGCTTGAAAAAGTCATAGATCCTTTAGATATCCCAAAGGCGGTATTGAGCCCAGATCGTCCTTGGAAAGTGGGAGTCTCTGGTCCAGAAAAAATTGATGCAGAGTTGATGATCCAGCGGATTAAAAAAGTTCTAGATTCAGCTCCAGAGGCGGAAATTCATGCTTTGTTCCAAAATATGGAACCGCAGATGTTTGATGAGGCATTTGAACGTTCTCGTCGAGGCGGGAGCATAATATTTGATGTATTAAATGTAGATGCAGTTGCCAGTCATGCACTGATGAGAAACTTTGACGGCCCAATGAGAATGGTCTTGGTTTACTGCCCCTTTTATATGTTGTCTTCCAGAATGGAAAAACGAAATAAAGAAGCAGAGGAAAGTGGCAATCTCATGAACCAGCGTATGGGAGAATTTCCTCTCGTACAGTTCAGTCAGATTTATACTCAAAAAGATAAAGGCCAAAGAGCCTTGGAAGTGATAACGCGAAGCCAAGCAATCAAAGCGTTTGATGAGAATTTCGACCAAGGGATTATTGGCGCGCGACAAGCAGGACGGACGTTGCCTTCAGATGAACAAATCCTTGCAGACAAAGTAAAATTTCGCCAGTTCTTTTTAGATGACCTAGGGTTTACGGATGACCTTGATAAGGTAGAGATCGCTCCTCGTAAGCAGCATCTTTATCACCTTTTCATAAACTCTGGCAATTTGAGAGCTGAAGAATCTGCAAAAATTCTTCATGAAGGAGGATTATGACCTCTTTCCCCGATCCCGTTAAGTCAACATCTCTTGTCGTCTACACACCGCCTCAACATCCCCTTGTGCAAGCACGTGCTCATATGGAAAAGATGCAAAATCTTTTCATGGAGAGATCTTTTAAGACTCAAATGGCGGATGCCCGTTTATCCCCTGTGTATATTTGGTCTTTTACCGAACCCAGTACTGGCAGTGATAAAGCATTCTTCCGAACGAGTTCTGGCGACTTTTTGCAAAAAACTGAACAGGGTCCGCGTGCGCCTACAGTAAGATCTTTAGTTTTAGCAGGGGCGGTTCCCTCTCCCCAAATTGGCCCCGGTCTACCAGCGCGATTTCCAGGTACCATGGAAGATTTACTCGATGGAGTTCGTGAAAATGAGCCCTGCACGGTTAGAGAAACTATTCGGACCACTATCAACGATATTAGTTATAACGGCTTACAGCCATTTAATAAAACGGCAAAACAAATTTCAGATGGAAGAAGATTTCTAGAAACTAGGATTGATTCTAGAAACGAAGAAGAAACAGGATCGACCTGTATTGGAATGAGTCACGCATTGTTAAAGCAATTAGCGGATCAGCATGGCATTGAAGGGATGTACGCAGCACAACGTAAACGTGGTAAGGATGCTTTCGAGCATGCCACTGTCATTGTTGAATGTACTGATGGATATGTGCTTCTTGATCCAAGGAGTCACCCTGATCAGCGCATTTTCCCTATTCCATTTGGTCCATCAGTCACAATTCATGGTAAAACATTCACTGCCAACAAATCAGGATCCCAAACTCCCATTTTCCAAACAGATCCAGAGGAAGAGTTTGAATACTGCACCAATATTGCTAACGGAGATGACCTTATAACGAAACATTTTATGATGGAATGTCCATTTGTTCCTCCTAAAGATCCAGCCTTCCCTATCTCTGCGTATTATGTGGACGGGCCTAAAGCTGGGCGTGGTAGTAGAACGATTTGGGTTTCTCCCCTCCAAGCAAAGTTTACTTTCAAGAACGATACTGTTGGAGGCGGCGCTGAAAGAAGTGCCATAGTTTCATTTAAAGACGTTCTCAAAGGTGGTTTTCGTGCTCAATTAGAGCGTTTTTATGTGGCTGGCAAGCCCCCCACATTTAATATAGATGTAGAATCGCTTCATGAACAACTTGTCCAATTTGTGACAAATGCAAGAGTTATAGATGAAATGTTTCGTGAGATTTATTCGAGATAGAACAATTAATTAGGAGCTAAATGGCATCTTCCACAGTATCTTCTACTTCAACTGCAGTGGTCCCGTATGATCCGACCCTTCCACATGTTTCAGTCAGATCTCACCTGGAGAAAATCACAGATGAAACTTGTAGACGTTCATTAGAGGTAGCGAAATTTGAAAAAAGCCACCTTTGTCCATTGCCTCTTGATCCTCAAACAGTACTGAATGCAAGATCTCGCCGTTTGTATCATGTTTTACCTCCTTTAACGGGCAGATATCCCAATATTGGACATAAAAGTTTTGTAATCGAAGGCCCCCATCAAGAAATTGGCATAGAAGTCTTCGCGCCAACGCAAGATATCTCCGGGAATAGACTTCGCATGCAGTTAACCCCTGGGCAGCTTTTAGAGTCTGCTTTAAGCCAGGAACAGATCCAAACCCTACACACTCATTCTGTAGACTCTCTAAATCCTATAGGGAAAATGCCTATTTTGATTTTTTCTCACGGATGGGGGGTAGATCCAACTGAATATCGGCCGCTACTTGAAGAACTGGCTAGCCATGGATATATAGTTTTTAGTCTTAATCACCCGTCTAGTTCAGGTTATGCACCATTTAGCCCAAATCCACCCGTTTTTGACGACCGTAACGAGGCAGGAGTGGAAGACCCGAAGAAGTTTTCGAGCGAGTTGGACAGGATTACTTCAATTCAAGTAGATAATATTCACTTTGTTGCTGATTACCTCCGGAAAAAAGAAGGAAGTGAAACGCCAATCGTGCTCGCAGGACATTCTTTGGGAGGCGCCTCCTCTATCATAGCAGCAAGAAATGATCCCGAAATAAGAGGCTGTATTAATCTAGATGGAGGGCTACGAGGAGACAAAAAATCGGAAGGCTTAAAAACACCTCTTCTAATGATTTTTGCTGATCATCTAAAAAATACGACTCCTGAAGATGAGGAATGGATAGCCAAAGAATATGTACCAATGCTGCAAGATTGGACAGGTCTCCATGAGAATTCCAGAAGGATAGGAGACTCTCGTATAGGGCAAATCAAAGACACTAGTCATATGGACTTTTCGGCAGGCCCCTTGCTGAATTGGTTGCGTGGCGAAAAAACATTGAATGGAGCTTTAAAGGCGCATGCAGTGGCTTCTAGGGCAATGGTTCAATTTATGAATGATACTTGTGGGGCAAGATGACATCATCCTCTAATTCAGTCCCCTCGACCTCAACAGCGCTTGTTCCCTATGATCCTACCTTGCCGCATATTTCTATTAAAGCTCATCTAGAAGCAGGCAGTGATGTAACAAGAAGAGCTGATAGCGTTTCCAGGAGAGCTCTTGAAGGTCGATATTTGAATACTTACAAAGCACTCCATTTGGGAGGGAAAGAAACGCTTGAAAGCAGAATGATACGATCTGCCATCGCCTTTTGCCCTACTCACAGTGAAGAAGAAACGGCTCAGCGGGTTTCCAGCTACAGTAAGGTTACCAAGTACTTAAACCATCTAACCAATGAGCAACTTTCAACTCTATTGGCGACTGCCAAATCACTCGGCACCGGTACGGGAGGAGAGGTTTTGTCGTTAGAAGTGGAAGGAGTCCCTCTCTTTGTTAAGAAAATTCGCCTCACAGCAATTGAACAAGAAAATCCAAGATCCACCCAAAATCTCTTCGAACTGCCGCCCTATTATCAATATGGTGTGGGTTCGATGGGCTTCGGTGTCTGGAGAGAAATAGCTGCTCATGAAATGACTACGCGGTGGGTCCTTAATGGAGAGTGCCAAAACTTTCCCCTAATGTATCACTCGCGAGTATTGGAGCGCCCCCCTGCCATACCAAAACCGCCAACGTCAGAGCAATTAGAAGAGAGACAGCGCTATGTTGAGTACTGGGACGGTTCTTCAGCTGTAGGCAGACGATCCGAGGCAGCTGACACAGCCTCAGCGGATGTCGTAGTATTCATGGAGAGTCTTCCTCAAACCCTGGATAAACGGCTCAGTGTTGAAGGGGGGAACGGGGATCTTTCCAAAGTTGAGCGAGAGCTTAATCTGGTCACTGCATTTATGAAGTCGCGAGGCTTTCTTCACTTCGACGCGCATTTTCATAACATTCTGGCTACCAGTAGTCACGTCTATTTTGCCGATTTTGGTTTAGCGATGAGTCGGAAATTTGATCTCTCGCCAGAAGAGAGAGCTTTTTTTGAGAAGCATATCGATTATGACCGTTACTATGTTGTTGCTGAACTTGCCAAGCGTGCGATCGCTACAACACTAGGAGACGAGGAAGGTGAAAGTGCATTGAATAAGTACCTCTCACCTGAGAGAATGACGATTGTGTTACCGCCCGCTGTAGAGTCGATTGCGCAACGGTACAGACCGATTACAGTTCTTATGGGTAAACTTTTTCATAGTCTTCGAAAACAGTCCAAAAGCACGCCGTATCCAGAAGCGGAACTCGCACGAGAATGGACTAAACTTTAAAAATCAGCTCTTTAATACGACATCTCAATTCAACAACGACTTAGCGGGGAAATCATAAATGGTTTGGTGCTAGACCAGGGACCGTGAATCATGAGATGCCCCTTGTCATAAAGATGGGCCTCAGGTACTGCAGCATCGGTGAATCGATCTGGTGAAAAGTAAAAATAGATTTCCTCAATCGTAGTAGGCAGGTGATCGAGAATTAAATCAAGCGATGGCATTTTAGCGGCAACGACGTCTAATAAATGGAGAGTCTTACCCTCTATTAGATAGGAGATAAAGCCATCGATAGTCGGGCTATAATAGAGCGACCAGTAGGTGGGATAAGTGGCGAAAAGTGTATTGAAAGAAGCGATAGAGCCGTTATCTTTGATCCATAAATGGTTGGAAGTGGGTTCTCGTTCGCGGAAGCATCGGAGAAAGAGAGCGTCATCATTAGGAGCAATAACTGGCCTCAAAAACTTAGATCCCTTTGAGTGTTCACAAGGGAGATGAAATCGATATTCCTGAACTGAATGGAAGGAGAGCCTTTCGTAAAATTTTGGAATTTCGGTAAAAAGGATAACGAATTCGCATCGATCTTTAGCCCACAGGAGCGCTTCTTGAATCAATTGAGACGCTATGCCTTGACCGCGATGAGCGGATTGAGTGCAGATTGCATGCAAAGCGCCCATCCTGTTCCACTGACCTTCGACAAACATGGGGCATTCGAAAAAGCCCGCATAGGAAACCACTTCGCCCTTTGATTCTTTAAGAAATAGTTTGCTGTCTCCCCATGGGAATCCAAGGCTTTGACAACGTAAAATATTGGCCTTAATGCCGGGGAACGACTCTTCGAGTAGCTTTAAATATTGAGGAGTGTCGGATTCTTTTGCTTTCCGTGTTTTGATCATTGCAACTTTCCAAGAATTTTCATCGTATATTTATCGGGCAAAGCTCGAAATAACCGACAGAGGATTTTATAAAAAAAGAAGGGTTCGCAATAGGACTTATCGCTGAGGGCAAAATCCACCATGCATTTGCCCATTTTTTCTGGCTTCCAAGTGAAAGGCAGTTTTCCTTTAAGACATGGAGTGTCAACGGGGCCTGGATAGACAACGGAAAAACGCAATCGCGTGCCGAAGTAGGTTAATGATAGGCTCTCGAAAGCTTTGGCAATGGCCGCTTTTGAAGCGCAATAGGCGCTCCCTGTTGGCGGGGCAAAAATCGCATTAATCGAGCTTGTGGCAATGAAGTTGGTTTTGCCGTTTTCTTGACAGGGCTTTTCCCAGAATTCTACCCATGCCAGAACGCCGAAGTAGTTGACCTGCATAATTTTCTCATGGATTTTGAGATCAAATTGATTAGGGTTTTCTAGGACAGACTCCCCAGCATTCAGAAAAAACAGGGACGGGCAAAGGTTCTTTTCGAGGATTTGTTTTGATGTCTTTTCGATATTTTCTTTTTTAGACACGTCGCAAACCATTGGAATAAAGGAGTCCGATAGCTCATTCTGAATGTGTGCAAGCTTACTTTCAGAACGGGCTACTCCAATGACTGTCCACCCTCGTTTTACGAGTTCCCGAGAGATAGCCTCTCCTATGCCTGAAGAGGCTCCTGTGACTAAAGCAATATTGTTTGTTTTCATTATTTTCCTCCAATGAGTTCGCTTTCCAATAAAAGCCCCATGACTCTTGGAATCATTTGACCGCCGTCTATTTTTTTGTCACGGATGTTATAGGCAAATGGGAAGAAGTTTTTCTCTTTTTCAATCCACCCCACGAACCATCCAATCTCTTCGTTAGAGCACCACATTCCTCTTTTCCCAAATAGTTTCCACCCTCCCTCCAACTCTTCTAGGAAAAGAAGGGCTTTTGTTAGTTGTATAGCCCTTGGTTTAATCGGAAGTTTTCCCTGGATCATTCTTTGAATCAGTCTAACTTGTTCTAGGTAGTGCAACATCTGTTCTGTAAATTCAGGCTATTGGATTTGGCTTAGACAGAAAGCGCTGGGCAAAAAATGGTCTGAAATCACATTCTTCTTTTGAACTCGTTTCAAAAATCTAAAGGAGACGTATGATTTCAGACCAAATTAAGG
>CAMAVL010000091.1 GCA_945861735.1 Chlamydia trachomatis | reverse complement strand
CAAATGAAAAATTAGGTGCTTTAGGAAGACCCCTCTTAGAACGATTTAACTTACTATTAGATTTTGGAAATTCAAGAATTATTGCATCGAATAGCTTGCAAAAACTAAAAAAAGCCGGCTTCCATCTTGATAAAATGGTAAAAATGCCTTTAGAAGAGGGTCGTGGAATTATTATTAGCGTCAATACTGATTTAGGAGTGAAAAAATTCGACATCGATACCGGAGCCACTATAAATTATATAAGAGCCTCCCTCCTTAAAAACATGAAATGTGACAGTGGACAGTATGGAATGGATACATTTACTACTTCAAAGTTTGTAATGAATGAAAAAGATTTTGGCGCCGTAACTTTAAATCTGCTTGATATTACTCCTGAGCTAACCGAGATGGATGGATGTCTTGGGATGAGTTTTTTAAAAAATCATATCGTCTACATCGATTATCAAAATAAATACCTCTACATTGGAGAAAATCAATTCGAAGAATAACGAACACAAAAACAAAAATAAGGAAATAGTTTTATACTGCAGTATAATATCCATCGATGATTTCGAATAATTAAAAGGCGCCTAAAACAAGCTGTCCAATGTAATTTGATTATCCACTGCAGACAAGTAAGCAGGATTTTTTACTGCACCAAAAGAGGTAATAAGTGTTGTAAATAATGCCTTTTTTGTTTCGGTGCGATTCCTGAAAACCTCTTTTTTTCTTATGAGCTCTTTTGCATAAGCGCCATCCATTTCAAAAAGCTCTCGATGGAATTTGATTTCGCATAGATTGATGCTCTGATCTGCCCGATCAATCACAAGATCTACTTCAGATTCTTTTTTCCCATCTTTTATCGATTTCCAAAACCCTGAGGTCGTCGTGACACCCCCAATCCGAAGCGCATCTTTGATTTTACCTAAATGCTTAAAGCAGACTGTTTCAAAGGCGTAGCCCACCCAAATGCGCCAACTTTGCGTATTTTGATACTGCAGCCAATAATTGACATCGACCCCCTGTAATATCGTGGTCTTTACAGGTTCAATCCAATTTAAATAAAAGAGGCTATATTCATCGCTAAGATAATAGCGAACCTCCCGCGTCTGCTTGCCGATTTCGGGCATCAACATAATAAAACCCGACTCGATCAATTCCGTTAAAATTTCACTCGTCCGACCCGTGCCTGATAACTTGGCTTCTTTTAATAATTCAGAGCGCGCTAGCCCATAATGTTTTTTTGCAAGGGCTTGAACAACGGAAAAATGGGGTTCTGGATTCCGAAAAAGGGAGTGGTATAATTTATAAAATTCCCCTGCTAATGGGGCTTGGGGAGTAAAACAAAGGGAATGAATACATTGAGCACCTGATAATCCAGGTTCCAAATAAGAAAGATACTTTGGCACTCCACCTGTAATCATATAAATTTCACAAATTTGAGCTCTTGGAAGATCGATCCCTCGACTTTGAAGATACTTTTCTGTTGTGGCGAGTGTAAAGGGAACAATCCGAAGATGGGCACTTAAACGCCCATAAAGGCCCCCCTTATTATTAACAATTTGACTCACCATCCAAAATGCAGAGGAGCCACATACAATTAAAAGCACGTTTGGCATTCTAGAAAAATGGCGATTCCAATTGTAATCCAGCGCTTGTAAAAAACGGGATCGAGGAGAGGCAAGCCAGGGCAACTCATCAAAAAAAAGAACGACTTTTTGAGACGGGGGGATATCTTTAATGGCATCTCTTAATAAACCAAAAGCCTCTCCCCATGTTTTGGGAGGTTTTTTTTCCTTTTTAAATAACGCACAAAACTCATCATAGAAATTGAGAATCTGCTCTTTCGTACTTGCGTTGGGAGCGCCTGTAATTTCAAAAAAAATCCCCTTATCTTTGAAATGCTCGGTAATTAAAAATGTTTTTCCTACACGCCGTCTTCCGTAAATAGCCAAAAACTCCGCATTTTTAGATGCGTATAAGCGATCCAAAACCTCAATTTCCGGCTCTCTCCCAATAAGTTGCTGCATATAATCCTCTTCTTTTTCTGTAATATAGCACAAAAACGAATACCAGACCACTTATTTCCGTATTTGGAGCCAAAAACGGAAATAAGCGCCAAAAAAGACGAGATAATTCCGTTTTTGAGCTCAAAAACGGAATTACCTCATCTTTTCAGGCCAATTCCCGCTCACACGCACACGTCAAAAACTTAACACCCTATACCCCAGTCACTTAAACTAAAACTTAATTATTTACTTGATAAAGTAGTGCAAATTTGCCAAAAAAAGAACCAAGCACTACAATTCAAGCAAACCTGCAGCCCAAGGACAGAATATGTTCGATAAATTCACAAATCGCGCTAAGCAAGTGATTAAGCTCGCTAAGAAAGAGGCTCAACGCCTCAATCACAACTACTTAGGGACAGAGCACGTTCTACTAGGCCTTCTAAAACTAGGGCAAGGCATTGCCGTAAACGTCTTGCGCAATTTCAATCTCGATTACGAAACCATCCACGCAGAGATCGAGCGCTTAGTCGGTTTTGGTCCAGAAATTCAAGTATATGGAGATCCGGCCCTTACAGGAAAAGTTAAAAAGGTGTTTGAGTATGCGAATGAAGAAGCTGCAAGCCTCAATCACAATTACGTCGGAACAGAACACCTTTTATTGGCACTCTTGCGTCAAACAGATGGCGTTGCTGTCCAAGTGCTTGAAAATTTAAACGTAAACCTCAAAGATATCCGCAAAGAGATCTTGAAAGAATTGGAAACATTCAATTTACAACTGCCTCCAATTGGAATCTCGGGACCCGGAACTGGTGGAGCATCCTCAAAAGTTCAAGACAAAGCACTCTCTTCGGAAAAGATGCCTGCTTTAAAAGCTTATGGGCATGATTTAACTGAGATGTCACGCGAAGGGAAGTTAGATCCGGTCATTGGCCGCAAGGAAGAAGTGGAACGGCTGATCTTAATTTTATGCCGCAGACGAAAAAACAATCCCGTTCTTATCGGAGAAGCAGGTGTTGGAAAGACGGCAATTGTGGAAGGGTTAGCTCAAGCAATTGTGAGGGGAGAAGTACCTGATCACTTGGCAAAAAAACGGCTGATTTCTTTAGATTTGACTTTGATGATTGCAGGAACCAAATACCGGGGTCAATTTGAAGAGCGGATCAAAGCGGTTATGGACGAAATCAAGAAAAATGGAAATGTCCTTCTCTTTATCGATGAACTCCATACGATCGTGGGAGCTGGCGCCGCAGAAGGTGCGATCGATGCCTCTAACATTTTAAAACCCGCACTCTCTCGTGGAGAGATCCAATGTATTGGAGCTACGACCATTGATGAGTACAGAAAACACATCGAAAAGGACGCGGCTCTTGAGCGCCGTTTTCAAAAAATTCTCGTTGCACCGCCGAACGTTGAAGAAACGACAGCGATTCTGATGGGGCTTAAAGCCAAGTATGAAGAACACCACAAATGCGTTTACACCGATGGTGCGATCAAATCTGCTGTTTATCTTTCCGATCGCTACATCACAGGCCGATTTCTTCCCGATAAAGCGATCGACCTCATCGATGAATCAGGGGCTAAAGCACGCATTTCCATGATGCACCAACCGCAAGACATCACTAAAAAAGAAGCTGAAATTGAAGAGATGCGGATTTCTAAAGAAGAAGCGATTAGCAAACAAGAGTATGAAAAAGCAGCTAAATTGCGCGATACAGAAAAAACCTTAAGAGATCGCCTTCAACAGATTCGCACAGAATGGGATAACAGCAAAGATGAACACCAAGTGATCGTCGATGAAGAAGAGGTCGCTGCGATCATTGCAAAAATGACAGGCGTTCCACTGACGCGCCTCACTGAAGGGGAAACGACAAAAGTTCTTAAAATGGAAGAGGATCTCAAAGGAAATATCATCGGTCAAGATGAAGCTGTTGGCATTGTCTGCCGAGCGATCCGCAGAAGCCGCGCGGATATCAAAGATCCGAACCGCCCCATTGGTGCTTTCCTATTCTTAGGCCCAACAGGTGTTGGAAAAACGTTACTTGCTAAACAACTTGCCGTCCATATGTTTGGCGGTGAAGACGCACTGATCCAAGTCGATATGTCTGAATACATGGAGAAATTTGCGATCAGCCGGATGACAGGATCGCCTCCGGGCTATGTCGGTCACGAAGAAGGGGGCCAACTCACAGAGCAGGTCCGTCAACGCCCTTACTGCGTTGTTCTCTTTGATGAAGTTGAAAAAGCCCATCCAGATGTGATGAACCTCCTTCTTCAAATCCTCGAAGAAGGGCGCTTAACAGACTCATTTGGCCGTAAAATCGATTTTCGCAATACGATCATCATCATGACATCCAATCTAGGAGCGGATCTCATTCGCAAATCCACGGAAGTGGGCTTTAGCGTTCAAGAAGGGATGCTCGATTACAAAGGAATGCAAGAGAAAATTGAAGGCTCTGTCAAAAAAGCGTTTAAACCGGAATTCATTAACCGACTCGATGGCGTTGTGATCTTTAGACCCCTCGACCGCAACCACTTATTCCAAGTGATCGAACTCGAGGTTAAGAAGGTGAGATCTCGCCTAGCGCGCAAAAAAATCCATCTGGAACTCGATCAAAAAGCTAAAGATTTTCTTGTCACTAAAGGCTTTCAACCCGAGATGGGAGCTAGACCTTTGCGCCGCATGATTGAGCAGCACCTCGAAGACCCTCTTGCTGAGAAGCTCCTCACCAACCCTGGTAAAGGAGGCAGCTGGCTGGTCTCTGCTGATGCAGACAAACTCACCTTTACAGAGCAAGAACCCCCTCAAGATGGGGCTAATAATGATATGGCTATGACCTCTAGCTCTTAAAACTCTTCCATTTAAAGACCCATATTTCCTATGGGTCTTTTTTTAAATTATTATAATATTGCTTTTACAATAAAACTAATGCATAATGTCATATAAACAACAGAGGCTTAATATGACATTTGCAAATAAATTAATTGATATTCAAAGACAACTGGAGATCCCTAGAAATACGCCAGCTGTCATTCTTGATCTAGACATTCGAATCAATGAACTCGCTCGAGAAGTTCTTTCCGATCCCACACTTTCAGACAGAGTGCGCAAAGATCAATTACTTCAATTGGGTTCTTTGCGTCCTTTATCAATTGTTAATACTGCTCACATTTCTGAACATTTGGCATTAAATACAGTTTACAATGCCAGCCCAAGTCCTCTTTGCCAAGCGTTTAAACATTTTACAACACCCACAATTACCAACTATGGGATGATCGGAACTAGGATCTCAACAATTAAGCTCGAACTCACGAACCTAACATGCCTTCCACCAGAAATCCAACGAGAGCTCGGCCATACACGTCTTAAAGACATCGACTATTATCACGTTGTCGTAGATGGTAGAGCTTTCCCTCAAAGCCATGAAGAAAAGACTCGATTGAATTTCAGCACCCATTGCTGGGTGCATCAAGACGCACGGCCAGGAGATGATAGAGTACACGATGTCCACATGGGACTCTATCCAATCATTGGGATTTACCCAGCAGCCGGTACAGATGCAATTGCGCTCGAGAGTTTAAAATCGCTTCGCGTTCATTCGCACCCAAGGTCAAAAGAAGATCCTGAGATGCTCTACTCTCCAAATAATGCCCATTTTGATATTTACTCAGAGTCTCCCTTTTATGCTTTTTGGGGCTTAGTCAAAAAAGAAGGAAGATGGTGTGTCACTCAAATGATCTCTATTGATACCCGAACAGGCAATCCGATTGCAAAAGCTCTATGGGAAGCGCATCGCAATTGCAACGATTTAAAAACTCATATTGAAAAATTGAGAGCTGTATCTGAAACAATTAATGCTTATTTTAATGCCAATGCATTTGATGAATTGCCTAGAGCTTTCAAAGATGGCATTTATAAAGAAATGTGGATCCTTAAAGGACAACCTAGAGATATTCATCCCCATTTCGGCAGACTCTCCTTCCATCAAGATCCTTTATTAGCCCCTCAGCACCACGCACAAGACGAGGACCGCGTCAATGCAATTGCTTTATTCCGCGAGGATCTCAAAGAGATGTTGGTCACGTCCCCGATTCATCTTTTAACTCAATCTCAAATTCTTCCCAAAGGGGATCGCGCTCTTACGATGATGAAATGCGCGAGCTGCTACCTCAAGCAAGCGCCATCCGCAGAGGCCAATTTTGCAGCACTTCAACCAAACGAAAAACAAGCGACGCATTTTGCAACCTGGAAATTATCTGGCTGCCCACAGGGAGATCCCCGCTTTGGAGAAACAGAATTTGCTCGAGCATCTCCTCAAAAAAAATCAGAAGCTCTGCTGTTAGCTACGAGCCTATTATCCTAGAAACGGCAGCTCGAGATGGCAAAGTGATGCAAGGCTTTAAACCAGAATCTCTTTTGATAGTGGGAGCACATTCCCTAATGGTGAAGGGCCCTCCTATCGGAAGAGGTTCTGGTTCAAAAGATTGCGTCAATTTGCCGTCTCCAACTGCCGTTTCTAGGATTATAGTCTTTTCTTCATTCTCTATAAAATGAGTCTCCCTGCTATACTAAACCCCATGAAAAAGAAAACTGTTGTCGTAGGCATGTCTGGCGGAGTTGACTCCTCTGTATCTGCTTTGCTTCTTAAAGAGCAAGGGTACAATGTCATAGGGATGTTCATGAAAAACTGGGACGAAAAAGACTCCCTTGGGATCTGCACATCCACGCAGGACTCTATTGACGCAGCTACAGTATGCCAACAGCTCGACATCCCCTATTACCCTGTGAATTTCGTTCAAGAATACTGGGACTCTGTTTTTACCCACTTTATCGAAGAATTGAAGCTAGGGAGCACACCTAACCCTGATATCCTGTGCAACCGAGAAATCAAATTTAAAGTACTCCTTGCAAAGGCCCTTAGTCTAGGTGCTGATTTTTTAGCAACCGGGCACTATGCTCAAATTAATCCTACTACATTCGAGCTTGCAAAAGGGCTCGATCCCAATAAAGATCAAAGCTATTTTCTCTATACCCTTCAAGCTCCTCTATTAAACAAAATCCTATTCCCCATTGGGCATCTCGAAAAAACAGAGGTGCGCCGGATCGCAAAAGCACATCAGCTTGCAACCTCTGAAAAAAAAGATAGTACGGGAATCTGCTTCATCGGCAAAAGAAATTTTAAAGAATTTGTCAGTCAATACATTGCTTACCAAAAAGGCAACTTTGAAACATTAAAAGGGGTCATCGTTGGGAAACACGAGGGCTTTGCTTATTACACAATTGGACAGCGCAAGGGCTTAGGCGTCGGCGGACCTGGAGAAGCATGGTTTGTTGTTGGAAAAGACCCCTCTCGCAACGTCGTCTATATTGAACAAGGAGAAGACCATCCCGCGCTCTACGCAAGCAATTTAACAGCTACGGAAATGAGCTGGGTTGCGGGTCATCCACCCACATTGCCGTTGCAATGCAGCGCTAAAATCAGATACCGGCAAGCAGATCAAGACTGTATCATTGAAAAAATGGAAGGGGATCGGATCTTCGTTAGGTTCCTTGAGCCCCAGAGAGCAATTACTCCGCGCCAAGCCATCGTGTTCTATCAAGGAACGATCTGCTTAGGCGGAGCTTCTATTAGCTCTTGCGTAACCTCCCGCAATTGATAAATGGATCTTTTCGTGCGGATTGCTTCCGATCGGTTTTTGCCTACTCATTCGAGTATGTCAAAAACCAATTGAAAACAATCCGCGCAAAAATCTCTCATTTATCAATTTGCGCTAGGTTATGCAAGAGGTCTATTGATCACGAAGGGGGGGCCAAATGCTAGAAAACGAATTATACTGCAGTCGGCCTGAAACTTGGATTTGGACCTGCGCGAAAGCTCCCGCGGATCATCGATCTTAAGTCGCCCCATATTAACAATATGGGGCGACTTAAGATCG
>CAMAVL010000090.1 GCA_945861735.1 Chlamydia trachomatis | reverse complement strand
CAACTTGGAATTTGGACCGCGCCAAAGCCCCGGGGATCGTCGATCTTAAGTCGCCCCATATTGTTAATATGGGGCGACTTAAGATCGATGATCCGCGGGAGCTTTCGCGCAGGTCCAAATCCAAGTTCATGACCGAGTTGGGTATACCTTAACTTGATGAGCAACTGCACTTTGTTTTTTTTTCGCAAAAATCAGTAGGGGGATCAACCCTAAAAAGATCCACCCCATCAAATAAAAACAATCATTAAGACCTAGCATTGCAGCCTGATCACTTAAGATAGTGTTAAATAAGGCGAGCGCTTTTTTTCCTTCAATGCCAAGTTCGGCCAGTTGATTTCTATAAGAGATCCACTCTGAAGAAAAAGGAGTGACACTTTCTCCTAAAACCTGATGATGATAAGCCGATCTTCTGATCCATAATGTCGTGAAGACAGACGTTCCGGTTCCCCCAATCATAGCTCTTACCAAGTGAAACGTGCCCGTTCCGCTTGCGAGTTGATCCCTTGAGAGATCCTGTACACTTAAAGAAAAGAGGGGAATGATAAAGAAGGCTATCCCCATGCCCAATAAAAATCTGGAAAATCCAATGTGGTAGACATCCACATTGGTATCGAAATAAGCCGTGTAAAAGCAAGAGATGGCAAAAAGGGAAGCTCCGATGGCAAGCGGGGGAACAGAGCCGTACTTGGAAACGATTTTACTTAAGAGCTTCGAGAGAATAAGAGGCGCTAAACCAATTGGACAAACGGCAAGGCCCGCCCAAATCGCGTTATAACCCATGTTTTCTTGTAGCCATAAAGGGATGAGTACAATGGTGCCAAAATAAATGCTGTACATGAAAATGAGTAAAATAACCGATATAGAGTAGCTTGAGATTTTAAAAAGGCGTAGCTCTAATAGGGGTTTTTTAGAATTCAAACTCCATAAGATAAGTAATGTAATGGAGATAAGGCTAGTTGTTGCAAGGATGCGCATCCAAGGGGATCTCAACCAGTCAAATTGCTCCCCGCGGTCTAGAAACACCTGAAGGCAACTCAATCCGATAGCGAGAAGTAATAAGCCCACCCAATCTAGGGGCTCTTTAATGATTGGGGTTTCTTTGTTATGCAGAAAAAACCAAATGATACCGGCGCTTAAGAGTCCAACGGGTAGGTTGATATAAAAAATCCAAGGCCATGTGTAGTCAAAAGAAATCCACCCACCGAGTAGTGGGCCGGCAAGTGGCCCAACAATGACAACAGTACTCCATAGGGCGAGCATCGGAGTTCTTTTTTCAGGAGGGTTTGTTGTGATAATGAGCGTTTGACTTAACGGAACAAGAGGCCCTGCGACGAGCCCTTGTAGAAAGCGGAAAGTAATAAGAAGAGGAAAGGTGGAAGCTGCGCCGCATAAACCTGAAAAGAGGGTAAACAACAGAAGGGATGTGATCATTAATCGCACGCTGCCAATCCGTTTTGTCAGCCAGTTTGTTAAGGGAAGGCCGATAGCACTACCGACAGCAAATGAAGTGATGATATAGGTGCCTTGATTTGCACTAACGGCAAGGTCTCCAGAAATGTAGGGGATGGCGACGTTTGCAATAGAATAGTCGAGGACAATTAAGAATGTGGCTAAAGAGAGCGCGATTGCTAAAACGATTCTTGAAGCACCTGTAAGATAGGTGTCATTCATAACAGATTATCCGAGATTATTTGAGAGATCAATGCATCAACTCCTTCTTCTTGAAAGGAAACGACGTCTGTTTCATATAGAGCCTTTTCCGATTTCACAGGAGGGATCATTTTTTTATCCTGATCGTGAATGTCGACGGTGACTTCCATGGAAAGACCTAGTCGTAAAGGGTGACTTTTCAGTTCTTGAGGATCAAGTGCGATGCGTACAGCCAGGCGTTGCACAATTTTAATCCAGTTACCTGTTGCATTTTGTGGAGGGAGTACAGAGAAGATACTTCCAGTGCCTCCATCGATTCCAACAACAGTGCCATGAAAAATGCAGTCTCTACCCCAAAGATCAGAAACGACTTTTGCGCTCTGGCCGATCCGCACCCCAGATAATTGGACTTCCTTAAAATTTGCTTCCACCCACATCTGTTCTAAAGGAACAATGGCAAGAAGAGGTTCTCCCCAGGTAATTTGTTTGCCGACCTGGACATTTCTTTGTGCAACAATGCCACTCACAGGAGCTAGAAGAGTGCACCTTTTTAGATTCACATAAGCCTCTTTGACCCTTTCCTTGGAGCTCATACATAAGGGGTGATCCTCTAGCGTTGTATTCTCGATCTGGGAAAGAGCCGCAAGGTATTCATGTTCAGAGAGTTCAAGTTCTGCAAAGGCTTCATTCAAAGCAGCTATCGCATGTTCTAAATCTTCTATTGAAACGGCTCCTTCGTCGATGAGCGCTTCCCGATGATCGAAGTCTTGAGAGCATTGAAGCAGGTGGGCTTTATTTTTTTCGATTTTCGCGGCGATCTCTGGCACTTTTTCGAACAGTTTTGAGACCTCTCGGACCATGCCACCTAAATCAGCAATGCTCTTATCTAAGGCAATTTGTCGATCTGTTGTATCGAGTTTGACTAAAATTCTCCCCTTCTCGACAAAATCGGTGTCATCCGCTGTAAACGAGGTCACGATTCCAGAGATTTGCGAGGTGAGAACCACCTTATTTCCATTGGCATAGGCATCATCAGTGTACTCATAAAATCTTGCATAGAGCAACCAATAGAAAAAGAGGATAGCACCTAACAAGACAAATCCCCCAATTGCACTGAGCATGATTTTTTTACGTTTAAGGTTTGGAGGTGTTTCAGTCATGAATGTAACCCCCTCCTAACGACTTGATGAGTTGCAATACAGAGAGTAAATAGTCCCGTTGCATCCCTGTAAGCAGAAAGCTCTGATCGAGGACCTCTTCTTGTGATTTAAGAACACTTAAATAGGTGTTGATCCCATGATCAAAACGAGATTGAATAAGCTGATATTCATCCATTACAGTGTTGAGTGTTCTTTTTTGGACGGCAACTTCACGATTGTGCGTTTGTAAGATCATGAGTTTATCAGAAACCTCTTGAGAGGCCTGCAACAAGAGCTCGTTGTAGCTAAGCGCTGCTTCATTAAACTGAGCCACTTTAGCTTTTAAATTTGAGCGCAATGCACCGCCCATAAAAATAGGAAGGTGGATCGCAGGGGATAGTCCTCCCGTTTTGCTGCTAATCTTAAATAGCTCACCAAAACTTAAAGATTCAAGTCCTGCCAAGGCGAGTAGATTCACATTGGGATAAAAATCAGCTTTTGCAGCGCCGATTTCTTTTGCTGCCGATTCTGTTCTCCAGAT
This sequence comes from Chlamydia trachomatis, assembly GCA_945861735.1. GTDB lineage: Bacteria > Chlamydiota > Chlamydiia > Chlamydiales > Rhabdochlamydiaceae > CAMAVL01. The sequence goes on along the minus strand of CAMAVL010000090.1, from coordinate 4,603 downwards.
TTGCACTTGTAGATCGGGCCGTCTAGAAAGAAGATCAATCGAGAGATTTTCTGGTAATGGAAAGGCTCTATTAAAAAATGCTGTCATTGGCAGCTCTAGATCAGGAGCGTCAGGGCCTTGTCCAGTGAGCGTTTTGAGTAGGTTTTTTTGAATGAGAATCGCTTGTTCAAGCAAGAGTTTTAGCTGCTCAACGGCATCGATTTGTCTTTGCGCTTCGAGAACAGAGGAGAGGGAAGAGATCCCTTTTTTTTGACGACTAGAGGCTAACTTATAAAGATCGAGCCTTTCTTCCAGTTGCTCTTGTACAATCATGCTCTGATCTAAAAGGGATTGAAGTTGAATGTAGCTTTGCGCAATTTGTGTTGTGATGAGAAGTTTAGCTTGCGCAGCTTCTGCCTTCATTGCTTTAGCATTTCCAAGCGCTGCTTGAAAAAGATTTCGATTCTTTCCCCAAAAGTCCAATTCATAAGAAAAGTTTAGTGTCAGATCGATCTGATTGACCTGATTGGGTATGACTACAGTAGAGTTGCTAGGAAGTGGAAAGAAGGAGCGATCAAATCCATTTTTACTCAAATGCTGCCATGTTTCGAGATAGTCTGCACTTAAATGAGGAAATAGGCGTGCTTTTTCTTTTTTAGCTATTTGGTTGAAGAGCTCTAATCGCGCCTCCGCTTTTTTAAGTGTGAGATTTTCTTTAAGCCCCAATTCAATTAATGCATTTAATTGAGGATCTCCAAATGAAATCCACCAGTTGCTCTCTGGCCAAGCGCCTTGTTCAAAATCTGTAGAGGCAAAAGCCCTTTCTACCGATCCATTTAAGGGAATAGGGTCAAATAATTGGGTAAGGTCTTGATTTGAGACGGAGGCGCAAGAAGAGAGATAAATTAAAAGACTTAAAGTAAAAAAACGCATAATATTCATCATTTAATATTTATTTTACAAATAACTGAAAAAAAGAATTTTTACAAACTTAAAATCTGGATTATTTGCAGTTATTTCTAAAAAATATTGTTTTTATTGTTTCACTTGTCATAATCTAATTCTTCTTTAAACAAGGAGAGCTTGCTATGGGTTTAGCTATATTATATCGTCCCACATCTATACCAGAAAAGGCTGGATGGGAGATGGGCCACCTTTTTTTATCAACGGCAATTCAAACACCCGTTGTCGCAATCGCTGCGGGAGTATTTACCTCAATTGGATTTACTGCAGGGGCAGTTTTTGGTGTTACGCAAGTAGTCGTTGAGTATTCTTTGATCCGCATTTCTAATTTGATGTTGGATCAATGTTCAACTGGAGCCCGTGTAGTTTTAAAAATTCTATCTGTTGCACTTGCTGTTTTTGCAGGCGTTGCGGCTGGAATTGCAGTTGCTAGTTTAGCTGGTTTTTTTGTAACCAATGCGACGGCTGTCTTTTTGACGCAAGCGGGAATTATTGGAGTTGGATTGAATGGACTGGTTGAATTATTTAGAGTAGTGAGAAACGGTGCTCTTGTAGAAGAGGCAGTCTCTGGAGGCATGTCAAGCTGTAACAATATATTGGGTAGTTTTTTTGCTCGATACCTTATGCTGCTCCCCTAATTTCTAGTACGCTGACGCATTTACTCGACTTTGCAACTTTTTCTGGCCCCTCTCGCAGAGAGAGCCCCTCAGGCGTAACTTAAATTCACAGGAAGGCATATTCAAGCCGATCCTATGAATTTAAATTACACCTGAGAGGCTCTCTCAAGCGAGATGAGCTCAGAAAAAGTTACAAAGTCGAGTTTATGCCAAATCTATTCAACGGTAACAGACTTTGCAAGGTTGCGAGGCTGATCGATGTCTGTGCCACGCTCTAGAGCGATGTAATAGGCGAAGAGCTGACAGACAACGGAATAGGGGATGCTTGCAAGCTCATCGCAAATAGGGGGCATCCAAATGACGTCATCCGCTATGGTGTCGATTTGGGGGGTTCCAATTGGCGCTAAAGCGAGGATGAGTCCACTTCTAGCTTTCACTTCGATCATGTTACTGATCATTTTTTCTAAGGTGTGCTTATTGCCGCACATTCCGATCACGACAAGGGAGGAATCAATGAGCGCATTAGGGCCGTGCTTCATCTCTCCAGCAGGATAGCCTTGAGCATTGATGTAGCTGATCTCTTTGAGCTTTAAGGCCGCTTCTAAGCTCGTAGCATACATATAATGACGGCCAAGGAAGAAAAACCGCTCAAAATGGGCGTATTTTTTTGCAAACTGACGAATCGTTTCTTTTTGTTGAAGGATTTGTTCGACAATAGCTGGAAGCCCTTGTAAATCGGCAAGGAAAGTTTGTCCCTCTTCTTTGCTCATGTGTCTTAAGCGCGCCATCAGAAGAGTAAAAAGAGAGAGAAGAGTTAACTGACTTGTAAATGCTTTAGTGGAGCATACACTGATTTCAGGACCTGCTCTTAAAAATAAAGTGCAATCCGCTTCTCGAGTGAGTGTGGAATTGCGAACGTTACAGATCCCTAAAACTTTAGCGCCCTTGCTTTTTACTTCGCGCACCGCTGCAATCGTATCGAGGGTTTCTCCAGACTGAGAGATAGCAATCACTAGAGTGTCCTCTGAGATGATCGGGTTTTTATAGCGAAATTCAGAGGCGATTTCTGCCTGGGTTGGAATGCGCGCCTTGTCTTCCAAAAGGGATGCTGCAATGAGCCCAGCATGCCAAGAGGTGCCACATGCGATGATGATGATTCTTCGAACAGCCAAGAGATCTGATGGAGTAAATGTTAGATTTTCAAACTCAGCGATTCCAAAGTCTGGGATAAAGCGGTTATGAAAAGCTTGTTGGATTGTTTGAGGCTGCTCAGAAATTTCTTTAAGCATAAAATGCGCATGCCCGTTTTTCGTAATCACACTGTTTTCCGATTCGAGCTTTTCTGTGCTTTTTTTGATCGGAGTTGCGCTTTGATCAAAGACTTCTACTTGGGATGAGGTGATAACGGCAATTTCTTCATTGCGCAAGAACATGACATTGAGATCTTTTTCAGCAAACGCATTGGCATCAGAGGAGACAAAACCTTCCATTCGATCACTGTCAAAACCAATTGCAATTGGATTTTCTTTGGCAGCTGCAATAATTTGATCCGGGTGATTTTTGTGAATCACTGCAATTCCCCAAAAACCGCGCATGAGGCCAAGTGCTTTTTGAACGGCCTCTAACAAATTTCCCTCGTAAAAATGGGAGATGAGCTGTGCGATCACTTCGCTATCCGTATCGGAATAAAAGACTTTTCCCTTCTTTTGAAGCATCGCGCGTAAATCAAAATGATTTTCAATAATTCCATTATGAACAATAGCAAGGGATGAAGCCTCATCGAAATGAGGGTGGGCGTTTTCTTTAGAAGCTTTTCCGTGGGTGGCCCATCGGGTGTGCGCAATGGCAAGCTGGAAGTCAAAAGGGCTTTTTAGCAAAGACGTTTCAAGGGCTTGAATTTTCCCCACTTCTTTACAGGAGAGGAGATCCCCCCTTTGAATGCCTGCAATTCCAGAGGAGTCGTAACCGCGGTATTCAAGGTGTTTTAAGCCAGCCAGACAGATGGTAGATGGGTTGCGAGGGCCGATGTAACCAAAAATACCACACATAGCGTTTCCTCAAAACCTTTTCTGCATTGTAACAAAATGGGTTCATTATACTCTAGGTTATTGAACTCGACTTTGCAAAAGGTTAGAATCAGGCTGCAGTTTTTAAATTTATTTTTTGTCGCAAGCTGTTATAATTTGTTTCCGCATCTTACGCATCGTCCATATTTATCCATGGCTCTAAAAGCACTGCATGAATTGCACCAGAATCCTATATTATTATTTTTAGCCACCATTTTTAAATCATCCTCGGTGCAACGAACAAAACATCCATTGTAATCAGAGAGTAATTCGGGAATGAGGATTTCTTCGTCGTTTTCCGAACAGAGCACCATGCCGTGGGATGTTGCCCTCATTTTCAGAGGATTGACATACACACGTTCTTGAGATAAATCCAACTCCCCGCAGTCTTGATTTTCTAAAACAGACGCAAGCGCATTCAGTCTCAATAGCGTTTGACTATCCGGTTGCAGGTCATTACAATGTGCAGCACAAAATATACCGAGTGAGGTAATGAAAAGGAATAAGTGTGTTAACATAAAAAAGCCCTCTTGTTTGCGAAGATATCCGCACATTATATCAAGTGGATTTTTCATTCTATTTTTTTTTATTTATTCAGGGATCTCGACTTTGTAACTTTTTCTGAGCTCATCTCGCTTGAGAGAGCCTTTCAGGCATAATTTAAATTCACAGGATCGGCTTGAATATGCCTTCCTGTGAATTTAAATTATGCCTGAGGGGCTCTATCTGCGAGAGGGGCCAGAAAAAGTTGCAAAGTTGAGGGGATGTCAACCACCTGTGAAATCACATTCTTATACATTAGACCTCTTGGTGCGCCACGAGGCGCTTTATTATACCCAACTCGGTCATGAACTTGGATTTGGACCTGCGCGAAAGCTCCCGGGGATCGTCGATCTTAAGTCGCCCCATATTAACAATATGGGGCGACTTAAGATCGACGATCCCCGGGGCTTTGGCGCGGTCCAAATTCCAAGTTGC
>CAMAVL010000089.1 GCA_945861735.1 Chlamydia trachomatis | reverse complement strand
GAACTTGGATTTGGACCTGCGCGAAAGCTCCCGCGGATCATCGATCTTAAGTCGCCCCATATTAACAATATGGGGCGACTTAAGATCGACGATCCCCGGGGCTTTGGCGCGGTCCAAATTCCAAGTTGCTGACCGAGTTGGGTATAAATCAATCGAAAGCCCTCCATAGTCTCCTATAAAACATGCCTTTTCAAGTTCGAAGTGCGACGCCTCCACTCTGGGGTGTGACAAACGCTCGTTCCTCGCGTCTGTCATCGCTTTTTTTTGCGCTCATTTTGCGTGTACGTTTTCCAAGCTAAAGGTGAGACAAAAACGCGCTGGAACAATTTAACGATGACAGACGCGAGGAACGAGCGTTTGTCATCCCCTACCTCCACTCCCTAAAAGGCGATTTATTTTTTATTTAATCGCAAAGAAGAGTATCTTCTCCCTTTTGGGGTATGAGGACAATGGAAGAGATCTACGGCTTTATTGAAAGTATTGTGTTTACAGAGCAAGAGCGGGGCTTTTCCGTTGCTAAACTCAAAGAACCCAAAAAAAAGGAGTTCACCTGGATTTTAGGAATCATGCCCTCGATTCAGCCAGGTGAGACCATCCGCTGTAAGGGTGGGTGGAAGCATCACCCGGAATATGGCGCTCAATTTGAAGTGACCTCGTTTGATCTCGAAGAGCCACGTGATCTTTTGGGCATCCAAAAATACCTCGAATCGGGAATGATCAAAGGGATCGGCTCTGTTTATGCAGAAAGGATCGTCAAGCGCTTTGGACTTGAAACCCTAAGTGTCATTGATCAAACCCCCGATAAGCTCCTAGACATCTCCGGCATTGGGAATAAACGGATTGAAAAAATCAAGACCTGCTGGCAAGAGCAGAGATCCATTCGAGATGTCATGATTTTCTTAAGAGGGCACGGAGTCAGCCCCTCCTTTGCCCATAAGATTTTTAAGACCTATGGCGATAAAAGCATTGAAAAAGTACAGAAAAACCCTTACCAACTCGCCAAAGAGATCCATGGGATCGGTTTTAAAACAGCCGACCAGATTGCTCAAAACTTAGGAATTCCAACTGACTCCCCCACTCGAGTCGATGCAGGCATTCAACATACCCTATGGGAGCTCAGTAGCGATGGCCACGTCTGCTATCCCCATCAAGACCTACTCTTACCAGTCCAAGAAATTTTGAGCGTCCCCTTTGGCTTAATTGAAGAGCGACTCCAACACCTCATTAAAAATGGAGAGCTCGTTGCTGAAGATGGGATGATTTGGGTAAAACCACTTTTTCTAGGCGAAACAGGGATTGCAAGAGAGCTCGCCCGCATCTTACAAGGCCCCTGCCAGATCCGTCCCATGCTCGTTGACAAGGCACTCTCTTGGGTCGGACAGCTTCTCAAAATAGAACTCGCTCCAGAACAAACCACAGCTGTCGCTCAAGGCCTAAAAGAAAAGGTGCTCATCATCACGGGAGGCCCGGGAACAGGTAAGAGCACCATTACGAAAGCAATTTTATCAATTACGGAAAAAATCACTTCCAATATTTTACTTGCAGCACCCACTGGCAGAGCTGCCAAACGGATGACTGAAATCACCTCAAAGAAGGCCTTTACGATCCATAGCCTGCTCGAGATGGATTTTAAAGCAGGTGGCTTTAAGCGCAATCGGAACAATCCCCTCTCTTGCGATCTCATCATCATCGATGAATCGAGCATGATCGATACACTACTCATGAATCATTTTTTAAGAGCCGTTCCAAGTAACGCACGACTGATCCTCATCGGCGATATTGATCAATTACCAAGCGTTGGACCTGGAAGTGTTCTTAAAGACATTATCCAATCCGAGCGCATCCCCGTCTCTCAACTAAAAAAAATCTTCCGCCAGGCTGCAGGATCGAGAATCATTACCAATGCGCACAAAATCAATGAAGGCACATTTCCCGATATTACTTACCATCCCAAAAGCGATTTTTCCTTTATCTCCGCCGAAACGCCCGAAGACATCTCTAAAATCATCGTTGATTTAGTGGCCCACGACTTGCCCAAATCCCATCGCTTCCACCGCTTTGATGACATCCAGGTTTTAGCTCCCATGAAAAAAGGAATTATCGGCATCGAAAATCTCAATAGCCTCATGCAACAAAAACTCAATCCATGCCCGACTCCCCTGCTGCGCATGGGCCGATGTTTGCATGTGGGCGACAAGGTATTACAGCTTAAAAATAATTACGAAAAAGAGGTGTTTAACGGAGATATTGGAAAGATTGTCGAGATTGATTTTTCTGAACAAACTCTTAAGGTTGTCTTTGATGGAAAAGTTGTCGATTATGATTTTTTAGAACTGGACGAACTCGTATTAGCTTACGCCGTTTCAATTCACAAGTATCAGGGAAGTGAGTGTCCCTGCGTCATCATCCCCGTGCACACAAGCCACTTTAAAATGCTCTATCGCAATCTACTCTACACAGGAATTACTCGAGGGAAGAAGATGGTCGTGTTAGTTGGCCAATCAAAGGCTTTAGCGATTGCTGTTAACAATCGCGAAGTGCAAAAGCGACACTCAGGCCTGTGCCGCATTCTCTCTCATTTTATTGCACCCGCGGTTGTGGGTTAACAAATTATGGCTACACTTTTAATTGTGTGTTTGGCTTATAGCGTTATTGGGATTATTTCTGGGATGCTAGCTGGTCTTTTGGGGATCGGTGGCGGCGTGGTGACTGTCCCCTGCTTGTATGTGGTTTTTCATGTATTGGGCTATCCAGAGGCCCGTACGATGCATATGGCGATTGGAACCTCTCTTGCTGCGATGGTCTTCAGTACGTTTTTCCTCCACTTGGGAGCATCACAAAAAGCAATCGGTGCTATGGGACTTGATTCGGAAAATGGTTCCTGGCTTAATTGCAGGCTCTATTTTAGGGGCCTTGGTCGTTAATATTCTATCAGGAGAAATCCTTCAGGTCGTTTTCGGAGTGTTTTTATGTGTCATGGGGATTTTCTTTTTTCGAAAGAGATTGCCTCAAATGGATGGGCATCGGGTGCCAAAGTTCTTTTTTCTCTCACTCATTAGTATGGGCATCGGAGGAATATCAAATATTTTGGGAATTGGAGGGGGTACCCTTTCAGTTCCTACCTTAAATGCTTTTAGAATTTCTCAAAAAAAGTCGATTGGAACGTCGTCTGCCATTTCATTTTTAATTACATTTATTGGTGCTATCTTTTATCTGATGCTAGGGTTTGAAGAACCCTCTGCGCCAGATAACATTGGATTCATTAATCTGCCAGCCTTCTTCATTGTGGGAACAGTTTCATTTTTTGCAGCGCGCTATATCGCGCGGTTTGCTCATCAAATTTCAGATCACGTGCTGAAACAGATCTTTGGTTTTGTTCTCATCTTGACAGGAATTTCAATCATCATTCATTAGACTTCTTGCATAACCTCTTCTCCGTGCCCGGATAAATTCTTTTTTGTAATTATATTTTTTAGTACAATCCCTCACCTTCTAAAATCTGTTGGTTATTTATGCAGAAATACGAGACTGTGAGCAAACTTTCAGCAATTGAGTTTAAGCGATTATACTGCAGTCGGCCTGAAACTTGGAATTTGGACCGCGCCAAAGCCCCGAGGATCACCGATCATAAGTCGCCCTATATTGTTAATATTTTGCGACTTATGATCGACGATCCGCGGGAGCTTTCGCGCAGGTCCAAATCCAAGTTTCAGGCCGACTGCAGTATAACAGGAGTCCAAAAAGACACCTTTGCTAAAATGATTTCAGTCGTTCGTAAGGCAGCAAGTAGCCGAATGTCTCGGGGTGGGAAGCCAGCACATCTTTCGATCAAAGACCGACTGCTTATGAGTTTAGAATATTAGACCTCTTGCGTAACCTCTTCTCCGTGCCCGTGTGCGTGGAGAAGAGGTTACGCAAGAGGTCTATTAAATTCCGACTGTCGGCCAAATTTTGATACAACTTGGGTGTAGACTTTTATCCCCAAAAAAAGCATGTTCAAAATTTCTAATAACTAGAGGTGCCACATGCATTCCTTCCTTAAAATATCTGCGATAGCTGTCCTTACACACATGCTAATTCCTTTTGGAAATTGCGCTTCGATTGAAACTCCAGCAACAAATCCTAAAGAGATTCGCATCGTCACGGTCGATCCAACGCCAGAACCGAATGAAACAGCCACAAAAATCCTATTTCCAAGGGATGGAGAGATGAAAGACTCCACTCCGATTAAAGGACAAATCCAACTCGAGGGTTTCCCCCTTGGCGTCGATAGTGAATTCGAACGAAAAAAAGAGATCTTTAACTCCCCCGAAGGTCAGAGTCTGCACATTTTCATCGACAATCAACCCTATTTTGCGGTCGATGAAGCGCTCATTAATGCCCTAGATGACACTCAAGAGTTTTTCGACCAAACAGCCGATTTTGAAATTCCCTTCAAATTACAACCGGGGATGCATGTCATCCGCACCTTCCCAGTTCGCTCCTTCAATGAAAGTTTAAAAGGCGACGGCTGCTTTGCTTCAAGAATTTTTTACTATAAAGAAAAAATAAGCAATCCTCAGATCGATTTAACAGCCCCCTATTTAACATACAATGAGCCACAAGGAGAATACACCTACCGAAAGAGCCAGCCCATCCTACTCGACTTCTATCTCACTAATTGCCAGCTCTCTAAAGATGGATTTAAGGTCCGTATCACAATCGATAACACAGTGACTAGAATACTCACCTCTTGGCAGCCTTATTACATCTATGGGCTAAACAAAGGTTTGCACCGGATCCACCTCGAGTTACTCGATCAACAAAACACGCTCATTCCTGGCCTTTTTAATGATGTTGAGCGCACGATTGTAATCAAGTAATTTTTTCTCTAGCGATTATACGTATAAAGGCGTCAAAATGTAGCCCTATGAGTGGGGTGTGACAAACGCTCGTCACATCCTACCCTATGAGGTTACGCAAGAATGATTGTTTTAGGAATTGAAAGCACATGCGATGAAACGGCATGCGCAATTGTGAGAGACGGAAAAGAAATCCTTTCCAATATCGTTTTTTCTCAAAGTGATATGCATGCTCAATATGGAGGGGTCTTTCCTGAGCTCGCCTGCCGCCGTCACGTTGATGCCATCATCCCCGTTATTGAAACTGCTTTAAATGTAGCAAACCTCACATCTAAAGAGATCGATTTAGTAGCTGTTGCCAAAGGGCCTGGCCTGATCGGCGCCCTCCTCATCGGCCTTAACGCGGCAAAGGCGCTAAGCTTAGCCTGGGGAATCCCCTTTATCGGCGTCAACCATGTCGAAGCCCACCTCTATGCCGCAATGATGCCTTTAGAAAAGCCTCTATTCCCAGCCCTAGGAGTCGTCGTTTCTGGAGGACATACCTTCCTCGTCAAAATCGAAACGCTCGGAACCTATGAACTCATCGGAACGACGCTCGACGATGCAATCGGCGAGGCCTTTGATAAAGTCGCTGCTATGTTAGGCCTTCCCTATCCAGGAGGTCCTTCCATCGAGGCACTAGCGCTCCATGGAAATCCCCTCCTCTTTCCGTTTAAGGCAGGAAGAGTAAAAACAAAACCCTTTGATTTTTCCTTTTCAGGACTTAAAACAAACGTCCTCTATGCAGTCAAAGGGGCTAATGCAGATAAAAAATCGCTTCTAAAAATTACAGAAGATGAAAAACGCCATGTCGCAGCTAGCTTCCAAGAAACAGCACTTAACGATATCGTTTCAAAAGCTACAAAAGCAGCCCACGAATATGGGTGCAAGGCGATCTATATTGGCGGCGGCGTCAGTAACAATATGCGCCTTAGAGCCCTATTTCAGGAAAAAGAGAAAAAACTTCCAGTCCATTTCCCAACACAGAATTTAAGCCTGGATAATGCTGCAATGATCGCAGGCTTAGGATTTCATTGTTTTAAAACGCAAGGTCATGGAGACCCCCTGGATTTAAGCCCTATGACCCGTATTCCTCTTCAATAGACTTCTTGCATAACCTCTTCTCCGTGCCCGGATAAATTCTTTATACAAAAGGACGCGAATTATTGATTCGTATAGTATCCATGTTGGTTAAAATGGCTCAGAAAAAATACTAATCGGGCAAGGGCACGCACACGGGCACGGAGAAGAGGTTATGCAAGAAGTCTAATCATAAAAAACCTGATAGGCAGAGTATATTTCCCCTTTGCACACGACAAAAAATAGACTAGACCTCTATAATAAAATTTATGGACAAGGTCAAACTCTCCCTATCGCCCGAACAGATCCTTTCGAATTCCCTCATTAATAAGGGAATCGCCTTTACACAAGAAGAGAGGGATTCTCTTGGGTTAAACGGACTCCTTCCCTACCATATCGCCTCTTTAGAGGAACAAGTCAAACGGCGCTATCAGAATTTTTTACAAGAACGAGATGATCTTTCAAAATACACCTTTCTTTCCAATCTCCAAAATCGCAATGAAATCCTATTTTATCGCCTCGTATCCGATCACATCTCTGAAATGTTACCTCTCATTTATACACCGACCATTGGCAATGTCTCATTAGAATTCAGCACTCTTTACAATCAAGCCAGAGGCATTTATTTCTCTTACCCTCTCAAAGATCGCATCGATGAAATCGTCGCTCATATTCCCAACGATCAAATCGATGTGATCGTCGTTACAGATGGGGAGCGCATTTTAGGTTTAGGGGACATGGGGATCGGGGGAATGGCCATTCCTCAAGGAAAAGCCGCTCTTTATACCGTATTTGGAGGAATTCATCCCTCCCGCGTCCTACCCGTCATGCTCGATGTAGGAACTAACAACCCAGAGCTTTTAGCCAACTCCTTTTATCTCGGATGGCAACATGAACGGATCCGAGGCCAGGAATATGACGACTTCATCGATCTATTTGTCAAAGCGATCCGCAAACGCTACCCCAAAGTGCTGATCCAGTGGGAAGATTTTGCAAAACTTAATTCCTACCGATTACTTGAAAAATATAAAACTGAAGTTTGCTCATTTAATGATGATATTCAAGGGACGGCAGCTGTGACCTTAGCTGGTATCCTAAGCGCAATTAAGGCCTGTGGATCTGAGTTTAAAGATTTAAAGATCGCAGTTCTTGGTGGAGGCTCCGCAGGTCTTGGAATCTCTCAGCTCATTATCAAAGCGCTTACTATGGAAGGGTTGACTCAATCCCAAGCTCTTGCAAATTTCTACATCGTTGATAAAGAGGGCTTACTCCACGACAAATTGCCCCATATCGAAGAGGCTCAAAAACCCTTCGCTCAAAATTCTAAAGAACTTGCCAACTGGAAGCTATCCGATCCCTCTCACATCTCCCTACTCGAGGTGATTGAAAATGCGCATCCCCAGGTCCTCATTGGAGTCTCGACGCAACAAGGCGCCTTTACCGAAGAGATCGTCAAGGCGATGCTTAAATTCACTCCAAGACCCATTATTTTTCCCCTTTCGAATCCCTCTTCAAAGAGCGAAGCAAATCCCAAAGACCTCATTAATTGGACGCAAGGAAAGGCGATCGTCGCAACAGGAAGTCCTTTTGCCCCGGTTCAATACTATGGCAAAGAGTACCTCATTGCCCAGTGTAATAATGTCAGTATTTTTCCAGGAGTGGGGCTTGGGATCGTCGCTTCGCAAACACCAAAAGTTATCGAAAAGATGTTTATCCGCGCAGCCTATGTTTTAAGTGAACATTCCCCATTGATTAAAGATCCCAACTCAATGCTCTTTCCTCCCTTAGAGGAGCTCCGCTCTGTGAGCCGCAGCATTGCGATCGAGGTCATGAAAGTTGCCCAAGAAGAGGGCCTCTCTCCAAAAACCACCCTCAAAGAGATTGAAAAGAGGGTAGATGAAACCATGTGGTCCCCAAACTACCCTACTTATACTGTGGGGCGTTGAGTTTTTACGTTTTCAGCTGCGTGAAAGCCTCGCGGTTCCTCTATAAAAAGTGGGATTGTATCATTAGACTTCTTGCATAACCTCTTCTCCGTGCCCGTGTGCGTGCCCTCATGCTATTACCCATAAGTATTTCTTGCATTCTTTAGCAATTTTTGCTTGTCAAATATCTCAGTAAAGTTTTTTATATTTTTCATAAAAAACTTTACTTTAGGTGTTTATGCATTGTGTTAAATTAGAATTCGAGACAATCAATTTGGG
>CAMAVL010000088.1 GCA_945861735.1 Chlamydia trachomatis | reverse complement strand
GCCCGTAAGGGACTTTCACCCTCTAGATTAGCGACATACCGGTCGCACGGGGTTGTATTATTCAATACTAGCCCCATTTGCGCTATTCGATCCCTGGGAGCTTTGACGCTCAAAAAAAGTCTTGTCTAATGTGACTTTGTCAAGCTAAGATATTGCTTAACAACAAACCCAGAGAAGCGCTATATACAGACGGAGTTGAATTGATAACCCGACAAAAATAAATGACGATTCTGCTTTCCATTTTCTTGCTTTTGATGGGCAGCAAAGAGGCCCCTGCAACAAATGAATCGCCCTCTTTGCTAGAACGGTCCAGCCTAGATGAAAAAACTCCAACCGCTTTTCATCAAATCTCTCATAGAACGCTCTACTTTGGTGCAGGAGCAGCCTTTGGCTCTGCCTCTATTTTAGCTCGATTGGGATGGGGGATCTGCCTGATTTCTCCTTGGGCTTCAACGGTGGGGAATGAATGCCATCTTTTAAGTGATACGTGCGGTTCTGCAGCTCAGTATTTTTTGACTCAGATGTGCAAAGGAACTCCCTCACTTCCCTCGTTTTTTCAAAAAAATTCTATCGCCTATTCTTCGTGGCACCTCTACAAAACGCAGCTCTCTCAAATCCCTGCTTTTTCCAATAAAGAAAAACAACTCCTTCTCTTTCTGGAAAAACAGTGGCTTGCCAAATCCACCGGCACCTACCCTGTAATAATTGATTGGATTTGTCCCTGCTTTGGGATTTCTGTTCAAGTACATCCTGAGACGACCAATTCTTATGCAAGAGATCCTTGGAACAAAGCCTCTCAGACTTACAAAAACAGGGTAGAGGACTGGAAAAAATCTCTGCCTCATCCCCATTCATTCCCCTTAATCCTGACTCGCGCGTACGGTCTTCAAGACTACCTCCCTTCTTACATCGACGTTCCGCAAGATGAGAATATCCAAATAACAGTTGAAAGAGTGGCTTTGAGATCGCAAACGAAAAGTTCAAAAGTGGTTGTCGATTTAACATCCATTTTCCAAGACGTTGCAAAAGATTCAAAAAAATGGATCCAAGCTTGGAAGGCCTACCAAGCTAAATTTTCTACATACTGCAAAGAGCATCATTTAGACCTAACCCAAATCCTTTGTATACAAAGAGTTAAACAAGAAGAAATTGGGGGCATTCGCGTACTTCCCTGGGCTCACCTCACTGCAAAAGAGGTCTCCCTCCAACATCAATTTCTTTTAGAATGGGTCTCTAAATTTGGACTTTCAGCCAATCGAATTGAGTTAAATCGATGGGATCTTCCCTCCAACACTCCCCTATATAGTCACAACAATTCATCTGTCGTGATGGAATACTCATCAAAAGAAGAGCTTGTCTCTTATTTGAATTTTTTAGCTTGCTTGTGTATCAATCACCCACAAAAATCCCTAATGCTCCAAGGGATGCTGCAAGCGCTCAAAGGACTATTAGCCAAAATGTCGGAAGATAAATGGAATGAAACGATGAGCTGCCCAACAAGGGCCTCTCTCACGCGGCTCTCTTTTTTTAAAATCAAAGAACAACTCAACCTTTTGACACAAGAAAACGATGAGACCTCCTTTTTTGACACGGCTTCTCATATAGAACAGATCCATGCCAACCTTTTAGCTCTCTTAGAAATTTTTACCCCTTTCACCCCTGATGATTTCCCAAAAATCTATCAAGATCTTTTAACGTCTATTCCACAGGATCTTAAGGCACTGACCTCCTGTGGAGTTCACTCCTCTGGGATGACAAGTTTAGCCGGTATTTTCAAAGCTGTAGAAAGAACGATCCTAGAAACGGCCGTTTCTAGGATAAACAAACCGCTCCGTATTCTTTATGGAGACAACATCTATTATGAAAATATCCATTCCGCTGATAAGATATCCAACGCCTCTTCCATGGATGAAGCCACTGAACAAGACTGGAAAGATGTCGATCTCCTCTTAGCCCAATTTAATCCTGCTTTAAAAAGAGTCGATTTCCAAATCACCGAATATAAAGTAGAAAGGATCGCAGAGGCTCTCTCTAAAGCGTTAAACGCCAGAGAGAAACCATTAACACTCGCTATAGACTGCACCTTTGATTACATTAATTCCCCTCGAGTTAGTCAGTTACTTCTTGATTTCCAAGAACAAATTAAGGCAGGCGCTCTCAATATTATCTGTTATCGAAGCGGCCTTAAATTTGATCTTTTTGGAATGGACAATTACTGCGGCGCCCCCTTCTACATGATTCATAATCAAGAGGAAAAGTGGACAGCTTTTGACCGTCTTTTAACCGATCCCGCACTGCAAGCAGATCGCCTAAGCCTCAACTGGTTTTGTCTTGCCTATCAAAACGCAGCTCCCCAGTTAGAGCTTTATCGAAAGCAGATTTTTGATAATACACGAGCGCTTTTAAATACAGTGCCCTCGAGACTTCTTAATAATAAAAATGCCGACTATCAAATTATCCCTATCGAGTCGGACGCCGATCCAGCTTTTATCGACATCAAAATCTATGGCCCATTACATCAAATTAGAGGAGGGCTAGTTGCAGGATTTCTTACATTAAAATGCATGGCAGGAAAACACCCTCTCTTTCAACGTCCAAGCGTGGGATTTTATCATCCCAACCTCAGTATGATCTTTAGCAAAAAATGTTCCACCATTCGATTGACTCTAGGACTGGATCCGGCTCAAGTTGCCTTACTAGCCGAATGTTTTGAAACGGTCGATGCACTCAATGGCCCCAACAACTCAAATAAGATCTTCCGATGCCCAGAAGAGAAGGGCAGGGAAGAAACTTCTGCAATGCGCTTCCACTCAAATCCAAGCAGGGCCTCCTTTGTAACGACCTCCCAAACAGAGGGGTATAACGTCGCACGAAACCTTGTAAATGAGTGTTTCACTTGAGAAAGAGTCTCTTGAAATTTCAATGCAATACCTAAAACTGCAGAAATTTCAGCCCCCATCTCAAAATAGGGAAATTCATAAAGATCGCGCATCACCTCTTTTTCCTGCCCTTTTCTGAGTAAAACATAGTCTTGAAAAATAATAACAGCCACTTGTCGATGAAGAGTTTCAATTTTTTGTTTTTTTCCTTTAATCGGCAATAGATCGGCATTTCCTTTTGATAACCCGACGCATCCGCTTTGAAGAGGACAAAGGAAGCATTTTGGGGTACGCATACAGACTGTGCTTCCAATCTCGATGAGCGCTTCTGTCACCACCCAAGGATCCTCTTGCGGCAAAATTTTCTCCGCATACTCCCAAATCTTAGCCTTAACGGACCCAAGAGACACATCCTCTTCAAGCCCCATATAGCGACTTAAAACCCGGATCACATTCCCATCAACAGCTGGCGCCCTTTTATGAAAGGCGAAGCTTAAAATCGCGCCCACTGTATAAGGCCCGAGTCCCACGATGCGGATCAGTTCTTCTTTTGTATCGGGTAATTCTCCTCCATGATGCTCCATGACATATTGCGCCGCTTTATGCAAATTGCGCGCTCTGGAATAATATCCCAATCCCTCCCACAACTTGATCACTTCGTCAATAGAACTTTCCGCTAAACTTTTAATGGAGGGGAAGACAGCCATCCACCTTAAATAATAATTCTTCACGACAGCCACTTGCGTCTGCTGCAACATCACCTCAGAAATCCACACCTGATAGGGGGTTGGCTGACCCCTCCAAGGCATCTCCCTCTTTTCCTGAATGAACCATGTCTTTAGCTTTGATGTGTCCATATTTGCCTCAAACGGCATCTTTTGCCATTCCTCAAATTCATTCAAACGCTTGTAAAACAAGCACTTACAAAACTGGCACGCTTTTTGCATCTATATATCTATCACCCTCCCATACTGTTCGAGGGCGATTTTTTGAATTTTTAACCGAGCGAGACGCGGTTAAATTGAGCTGAAAGAGGAGCACCATTCCCGGTAGGGAAAGGCGACAAGGAAGCTCAATTTGACAAAGTCGCAGCCGGTTAAAAATTCAAAAAATCGCCCTCGAACAGTATGGGAAAAACAACTTGAAGGTGATTTATGTCTGAGAACTGGAATCTTCTACATCTTAAGCTTAAAAGCAATATGCAACAAGAGCTCTCCATTTCACGAGATCTCCTTGGCAACATGCATCAAGAAGAGCTTTCTCTGATCATACAGGATCAGCCAAGCTGGAATCGAGTGATGATCCACCGCTCGCAGATGCTTGAGCGCCTTAAGACCTTACGCCTACAGAGAGTAGAGACCACTCAAGAGATCGTTAAAACTCTTGGGCTAAAAGAGGCCAACTGTGATTTAGAAAAACTCCTCCCTCTTAACGAAGAAATTAGCTATGAGATTTTCAATATACGCGATCAACTCATCGCACTCACGGAGCGGATGAACCACCAGCAAAATCTTAACCATCATCTCATCGAGCATAAAAACTCCCTGATGTCTCAAGCACAAAGACAACCCTTAGCTCAGAAAAGTTCAAAAACCGGCGTCACTACCTGTACGCTAAAAAGAGGTGGTTACAATTAGGCTTACTTCCGTATAAACTGCTGATATGGTCCACAACAGAAAATGTGCAGGGCTACTCTATGGCAATGAGCCCCACCACATCGATCACCTAGCGATTATCTGCCACATCATGGCAATCCCTCTTCTTGTAACGGATGAGGAGATCGAGCGCGCCGTCAAAAAATACTACCCAAAAGTCGATGTTATACTCTTAGATTACTTAACAATCGCAAATTTTCTCGTCTCTACCTATGACATCATCTTCTATTCCATTCCACGCGATCTCTTTGATGAGATCTTCTTCTTTGCGCAAAAGCTGCTGCAGAAAAAAATTCATACAATTTGGTGCCCCCATGGAAATTCAGACAAGGGCAATAACATCCCTTATCTCGAAGCTCTAAAAAAAGAAGAGATCGCTTTAGTCTATGGACCTAAAATGATCGATTTTTTAAAGAGAAAAGGCGTTTTTAATCAACTTAAAGCATCCGTCATTACAGGCAACTTTCGTTTGCAATTCTACTTAAAAAATAAAGCCTTTTACGATAACCTCGTCGCAAGAGAAATCTTGCGAAAGCTCCCCTCTGCCGAAAAAACACTCCTGTATGCTCCCACATGGCAAGACTATGAGAAATCGTCTTCCTTTTACGATGCGACAATTCCCTTAATCGAACACTTACCCGAAAACTGGAATTTGATCATTAAACCCCATCCCAATTTAAGCGCCCAAGATGAGTTCAAAATCCAAGAGCTTTGCGAGCGCTATGAAAGCCACTCACAAGTCTTGTTTCTCAATCACTTTCCTCCGATCTACCCACTTCTCAATAGCGTCGATATGTATATCGGAGACATGTCCTCGATTGGCTACGACTTCCTCTATTTTGATAAGCCTCTCTTTTTTTTAAATCAGACGAAAAAAGATGCGCAAACAGATTTGGGCACCTATCTATTCCGCTGTGGCGTCCAGATAGAACCCGAACACTATGATCAGATCCACGACATCATTGCCCGTTTTTTAAGCTTAAACATTTCAGACTTCTCCAAAATCCGAGCGCAAGTTTATCATGAGACCTTTGCCCCATTAAAAGAATTCGACGCACTCCGCCGTGAAATCGAAGGAACATTTATCTATTTTCCAGATCCTGAACTCAACTTTTTCTAACGCATGAATACTGTCGCTATTTTAACAGGCCCATCCACCCACCTCGATCATCTAGGGGTCTTGAGCGCCCTCCTAAATATCCCCCTCATCGTTACAGAAGAAAAAACAAAAGAATTAGCTCATCTCTTTTATCCCCAAATCAATCTCGAATTTAAAGAAATTCACGAACTTTCTATCGATTATTTAGCAACCCATTATGATGTCATTTTTGAATCAGGAGCCTTTTGGGCCTGTCAGCTCGCTCCCTTTATCAAGTTGATCCACAAGAAAAAAATCCGTTTTATCTACTGTCCTCACGGCAATTCCGATAAAGGAGCCTCCCTTAAAAATCACCCCGAACAAGACATCTCCTTGGTCTATGGAGATCACCTCTACGATCTTCTACAAGCCAATGGCTCTCTTGCAAAAACCTCTAAAGCGATTTATACAGGCAATTACCGCTACCAGTTTTATCTCGAGCACAAAGCCTTTTATGATGATTTGGCAGACAAGCGCGTCTTTTCCCATTTTCAACAACCCAAACCCACCATCCTCTATGCCCCGACATGGGATGCCAACTTACAACCCTCTGTATTCTTTGCTGATTTAGAACGATTGATTGAGCAGCTTAAGAGTGATTTTAATTTATTGATCAAACTCCATCCGTTTTTAATTGAAGACCATCCAAGCTACGCATTTAAGATTTCCGATCAATACAGCGCGCATCCCTTCGTTTTATTTTTAGAGAATTTTCCAGCCATCTACCCCTTGTTAGAAAGATCCGATATTTACATCGGCGACACCTCTTCGATCGGCTACGACTTCCTTAAATTTGATCGCCCACTGTATTTTTTTAACTCCACTGATCCGGCCTCCAAACTTCATCCATGTGGCATCAAAATTCCTCCATCCCAACAGGGAAGATTAGGGAATTTCATCAAAGAAACGACAGATGCACAAGCTGTTTTAAGTCTGATCCGGCAGACGACCTATGCGTATGCATTTAGAAATTTATCAGCATCTTGCTGGCCTTTGAAGATAAAGAACTTTGTCTGAGGCTATCGAGTAAGAGGGAGTAATTAACTCCCGTCTTCTCACACCACCGTACGTACGGATCCCGTATACGGCGGTTCATGATCACTATGACCTAGCGGTGTTGTTCTGTTGTTGTATGCATTGCATCAATAGTATTCTTCCCGACTAGGTAGGTTCGAGTTTCCTTCTCGTCTCGTCAACAGTCACACCATACAAAGAAGGTACAAGATTCTGTCTTGAGTCCTTTGTTTTGGCCTTTTCATTTCTGTGACATTTGTTGCCATAGAGAGTTAGATTCTTCCCTTCGTTCTCATGTTCGGGCCTTCATCGTCTCTCAACGAGTTACTATGCCGTCTGCTGACTTCTGTACCTTTCACGGCATCTCCCCGAGACTCCGCTAGCTCCGTCGTTTCCCTTTGGTCGGGTACTAATCGGGCGTGAATGCAGATCTCACCGGGTAATTCGCTCCTCTTTCCTGCTATACTGCAGTCGGCCTGAAACTTGGAATTAAGATCGCAACTGACTCCAAAATCGGATCTTTCTTTTCATCTGCTTCAGCGCCGCTTGCAATAGACCACAGCATCTTTGCTGAACTTGATCCACAAGAAACGCTAAAAACATGAGCATTCCAAAGACGTGGCTCAGGTGTTTATAACCGTGTCCAAAATTGTGCTCAAACTGATAGCCGTGGGTTTTTTAGAGTGTTAAATTCGACTTTGCAACTTTTTCTGAGCTCATCTCGCAGATATACCCAACTCGGTCATGAACTTGGAATTTGGACCGCGCCAAAGCCCCGGGGATCGTCGATCTTAAGTCGCCCCATATTGTTAATATGGGGCGACTTAAGATCGATGATCCGCGGGAGATTTCGCGCAGGTCCAAATCCAAGTTCATGACCGAGTTGGGTATAGAGCTCCTCAGGCGTAATTTAAATTTACAGGATCGGCTTGAATATGCCTTCCTGTGAATTTAAATTACGCCTGAGGGGCTCTATCTGCGAGAGGGGCCAGAAAAAATTGCAAAGTCGAGATTTTGTCTCATGCCAATCAATATGAGCTCTCCCAATCCATAAAAAATGCGTATTGAGGATAAGCCTCTAGCAACTGATTAATCAGACGCCCTGACGGGCGTATAAAACATCGGCTGGCCGCCGACCAAGGAACAAAATCCAATGGGGAGAAGAGCCCAAGAAGACCAGAAGGACCTAAAAGAACTTCCTCGCACCCCCAGCGCCGAGGTAGCCGTCGCCAAAGAGGTAGCCGTCGACGCAGAGGAAGCCGTAGACGCAGAGGCCGGCGTAGGAGCCCCCAATTGCCGCGGAAGAATCATCTATCCGCTCTAAACAACCCATGTAGGTCATTGGAGCTTCGCCGCAAAGACGCACACCTGACGCCATATATGTTAAAAAGATAAGCATCATCGCTTCAAGTAATTGGGGCAATTCACATCCCGCTGCCATTACTCGGTCTCTTTGAACGCCATAAGACTTATATCTGCTTTCACTCAAAACAGAGTTTGAAATTACGAATGTATAGGATTCATTAACAGGCATATCCCCGAGCTCT
>CAMAVL010000087.1 GCA_945861735.1 Chlamydia trachomatis | reverse complement strand
AACGCTCGAGCTCTGTTCGATCTGTCTCACTGCAAACTATGGGAACGGCTCGACGTGGCATTTTTTTTCTCCAGGTTGATTTTACCTGGAAGACACTATGCCACACAGCGCTAAATACTATCTCTAATTTATTGAATTAGACACTAGTAGAAACGGCGGCTCTTCTAATAAGTTGTTTGAGTTTTGTGTAAATGGCTCCCTTTGCTCGATCAATAATTTTCATAAATCTATCCTTTTTAAGATTTCCATAGCCATGAGTGCTGTTCGTAACGGTTATCGTTAAAAACGGAATAAGTAGGTAAAGCGGTATCAAGAGCTTTTCTGTGTCGTCGTTGGTAATAAGTGGCTGTTAATTTAGTTTTAATAAGTTGGAAGAGAATACCCGGTTTTTTAGGTAGTTTATGAGTAAGCTCAAGTTTTTGTTGTTGTTTTAGCATGCAGTTCAGTTCGGATTCAATGCAATTGGCTATATGTGAATTGGGATTTCGCATTTTGAGGTACTTGGTTAAATAGCAAGCGTACTCAATATCGGAGCTTAGGTGCTGGCAAAACGATTTGCGATAGCCTAAAGCAAAGCACAGGAGCTCTTCGATTTCTTTTTCAGGGCGATTTTCAAAAGCATAACGAACTCCAGCTGGAGTGCGATGGATGTACCAGGCTCGTAAATCCTCAATTTCAGCTTTTGGGCTAGCTGTTGTTCTTTCTTCTGGATAATTAAGAAATAATCCCAGTGTCTGTGGAATAAAAGAAACATTAATATAAGGGAGAATGCGATTTTTAAATTCTGTATCGCCAGCCGCAGAAAAAGTTTCATCATAGTAACCAAAGCGTTCGTGTACAGTTTTACGATACATTCCACCTACCCAAGAAAGGTAACAAGTTTCAAGATAGACGTGGTTTTTGGTGCCTCCCTTGCGGTCATAAACCATGACATCATTCTTATATACTCCAGTTGTTTCTACTTCGGTAAGCAAGGAGTTCGCCATAACCCAGTCTGTTTTTGGATTGGCATCTAGTTGATTAGCTAAGACTTCAAGTCCCTCAGGATAGAGCATTTCATCTGCGCCTAAAAAAACGAGATAGGACCCACGTGCTAAGCCAATGCCCCGATTCCATGCAGCTTGGATTGTTTCGCGTTTAGTAGAGCGTGCATAAATGGCGTTAAAACCTGTTTTTTTAAAAAAATCTTCCGCAATTTTTCGTTCATTGGTTGGGGAGCCGCTATCAATAAGAATGATTTCAACGTCATTTTTTTTAATAAGAGTTTGCGCACACAGCGCAGTAAGGAAAAAATGAAGCTTTGCCTCGGCATTGTAAAGGGAAATGATCACCGATACTTTGGGTTGCAATACAGTGCGCCAGTCGCTTAATAGTTCGAATGGATTGTTCTTTCGGATTAAATTTTTTTGGTAGGATTCTTTGAGATAGGCATAGATATTTTTTTCAGCATTGTCAGGATCTCCATACATCGCTTGTGCTGCTTTTGCTTCATGGACAAATCCAAGTTTATTGAGCGTGTTGATCGTGTTTGGTAATAGATTTAGATGATTTTGACCTAGCAGTCGGAGTATTCGCAATTCGTAAGCAACGGCGATTGATTCATTGCCAAGGATGCGCTCTATACGAGCTATTTCTTTCCAGAAATTACATCGGAACAAGGGGCTTTTGCTATAATCGTAAATTTTATTGAGCTTTTTGCGGAGTTGTTGGATGTTTTTTTGGGGATAATTTGAAATAGCCAAAAACTTCTTAGTAATTATTGCGGAATCAGAGAATAAGTGGATTAATTTTATAATAAAAAACAAGTTGGCGCTTTTGGTTTTTTTAATATCAATGTTTGCGAAAATAAATTTTAAATGGCGAATAAAAGAGATGGACTTATAAGGTAGTACCCTTTTTAAAATGGTAAGGGAAATCGTTTTTTTCCATATGTGATTCAGTTTAAAAGGATCTGCAGTCTTGGAAAGAGGTTCTTTTTTTTGCTGTAATTCTATGGAATCATATATTTGCTTTATATCGAACGGATTTAGGGGATGAGTAGGGTGTTTTTTTAGGTAAGCAAGAAGTTTCTGGCGGTGATAGTCATATCGGTCAATGAGATCCTGTACAAGAGGAACAGCTCCATAAAAATTATCAAAATCGATTTTAATATAAGGCAATTCAGGGTGCATTGTATCTAAATAATCACATACACCGGCTCTAGAAGATACTGCAACAGGACATCCAGAAAATAAAGCTTCTAAAGCGACTAAATTTAAGGTGTCATATCGTACAGGCAGTATGATAATGGAAGGCTGTGAGTAGAGTTCTCCTAGATGAGTACTGTCCATTGAAGGAAGGTAATCAATTTCAATGCTTCTAGCCTTTGCAATGTTCTGAAGCAGGTAGCTAGATGAAATTCCCTTGTTGGAGTAATCGCAATCCCCAACATGCGCTGCTTTATTAAAAGATCCAGGTCGAAGCCATCGTGCTAATTCAATAAAAAGATCATTGCCTTTACGTCTTTCGCTGCGCCCAATACAGTATATGGATGGTTTTACAGGGGGATTGGCGTATTCATATTGGCGAATAGTCGAAGTAATAAAATGAGCAGGATCAATATAGTGGATATCGCGATCAATAATGGATTTCCATTCGCTGGCATACCGAGCAGAGATAGCATAGACGCTGTCTGCATCATTAAATTGCTCTTGTTCTAGAAGGCGAAGTTCCATTTCGTGATTTTCGCAGGCGCCCCAGTTCATCTCTTTAGAAATTGAAATATTTCCGTGTAAAGCTAAGGTTATTTGATTTACTTTAACATGATGACAGTCGAGAGCTAAACGCAGCATCTTGCCAAAAACGTGAAAATCGGGGACATCGATTACATCAAAGCTCTGTCCGGATGCGGATTGAGCAAATCGACAAGCTCGTTCAAGTGCTTGTTTTTTATAGAGAGGGTAGATGGGCTCTAATAAAGATTTCATTTTAACGGGAATTTTTAGAGCAATTGCATGAGCGTTGAAAGGTCGCGGAGCATATGCACTTTCTTTTTCTCTAAAATAAAAAAAATCGACATCGGGAGTTGCTTCAATGATTTTTTTATAAACTGTTTGACCGCCGCCGACGGCTTTATATAGGTCCGTTACGATCAGTAGCACTTTCATAGACATCTTTTTCTCGGTGAGTCGATTAGTTAGAGGCATTCTAAATATAAAGAATGAGGTTTTTTTTCCCTACATATTTTTTAAATGCAATATTTTAAAAGACCATCTTTTGTCGCAGTCAAGTCCTAAATCTTATGTAAATTCATTTGTTAGCTTTTTTTTCTTTTTCCCTTTCAGGATTGTGTCATGAGTTCTTGCTCAAGCATTCTTATGTTTTCTTAGGGGAGCAGGGGACGAAGTCCTCGACTCTTTATTTTTTGTTTCTATTCCATACACCCACATTCTACTATCTGTTTTTCTTTCTCTCTTAGGGGGAGTTTGAGGGGGCCTCCCCTCAAAAAAACTATTAAAATCACACCTTACTAGGTCCAACTGCGGTAATGGGCGTTAGCCCATTGCCAAGGGCGGAGCAGGGGGTCTGGGGGACAGCGTCCCCCGACAAGCTTTTACATCTGAGCTTGCTCCGCCCTCTTCTTCCAACGCGCCGTTGCTTTGAGTGCTGTGCGTTTTTTATAACTTTCCACATTCAATTTGTCGTTGCCTTGACAGCTAATATTTACGACACTGCTTTTAAATAATTTTTGTTCCCCCAACCCTCCGAAGTCTCCTGACATAGGGCTGTCAGAAGTCTCAAACAGCTCTGCTCGTTAGGGAAAATTCTTACAACTCGCGAGCGTCGCTTTAACTCTTGATTAAACCTCTCCAGCATATTCGTTGACTTCATTTTCTTCCGATGTTCTATAGGGAGCTCCAATACCCCTAAAGTCTCCTCTATGCTCTCCTCAAGCCAAATCCACACATTATCCTTCTTCCTCTTTTTAAGAAATTCCCCTACTTTTCCTAAGCGGTTTTTTGTTTCTTCTTTTGTGGAGGCCGCAAACACCTCTTTTAAAAGCCCGATACCCTCGCTTTTTTCAGCCTGAGAAAGTTTCCCTATAAAATTCCGCATAAAATGCACTTGGCACCTTTGCCATATTACCCCTTGAAAGTTCTTGGCTATCGCCCCGCGAAGACCTTTGTTGTCATCTGAAACAACATAGATAACCCCCTTAAGCCCTCTGTCCTTCAACTCTTTTAAGCAGTCATCCCAAGCTTCATATGACTCGCTATTTATTATCCAGGTGCCAATGATCTCTCTTTCGCCACTTACCGTAATGCCTATAGCGACAACAAACCCCTTGCTGATCACGCGTCCATTTTCCCTGATCTTTTCGTATCGAGCATCGAACAGTACATACATGTATTCCTCTATGAGGGGTCTTGTTCGCCAGATGTTTAGGTCATGGTCTAATCTGCCAGCAAGCTCACTCACTTGGCTTTTGGAAATACTAAACCCGCATAAAGGCTCCATGATCTCTTCGATATTTCTTGTCGAGACGCCCCATAGGTACATTTCAATAACTCCCAGCACCAATGCTTTTTCGCTTCGCTGATAGCGTTCGAATAGTTCCGTCTTAAACTCGCCATCACGGTCACGACATACATTCAGACTGAGAGTTCCTACTCGTGTCTTTAGCTGTCTTGGGTAGGTACCGTTTCGGTACCCAGTCCTTTCTTCTGTCCGTTGCCCTTGATCGGCGCCTATGAACTTACGAAACTCTTCTTCAAGAGATTTCTGCACAAATGCTTGCACTGCTTGCTTTAAAAAGTCTGGTTTATCGACAAGTGCTTCTTGCCAATCATTGGCCATATTGCTACGATTCATCTGAGTCATCTCCTATGTTGTTTTGCTTTTTCAAATTCAAACTAACATATGGTCAGATGACTCACTATTCTTATCGTGAAAATCTGTATTTACACAACTTTACGGACTTGATCTTTGTCGCAAAGCGGTATAAAAGCTTTCTGCAAAAAAATAAGGACTGCTGTAGGATGAGAGTCTTTAAAAAGGAAGTGAGGATGATTCAAAGTCAAGAGGGTAGTGGACATAAGAGATTAGGCGTATTTACAAAGTTTTTGCACCCTTTTCCTAGTTTTTTTGCATTTTTATTGTTTGTTTTTTTATTGGTTTTCCCAAAAGGGGGAATCAAACTCGCGGGAGTTCCAGTCACTTGGGGATATGGGCTGCTGTTTGTAGCAGCCATTTTGTATATTCCGTTTAAGCGGTTTTCCCAGATAACGCGCTCTCAGGTCGTCATTTTGCTGGCGCTCCTTCCTTTTCAGATTTATTCTCTTTTTGTAATTGGAATAAATGGAATTGAGGATATGGGGTATGCCCTTTCCTTTTTTATCAGTTTTTTTGTCTTGCCGTGGATTTTTCTGGGCATTCTTCCTCGATCTTTAAATAATTTAGAAAGGCCTTTTATTTTTCATCGGTTTCGTCAGGCAATAATTCTTATTGCTGTGATTGGAATCGTTCAGTTTTTTTTGAAAACATTTACGGGGGAGCTTTTTAACATCCCAGGTTTAACGGTTAATTTGCATGATGCCGATTTTTTAGATCAAAATCAAAAGTTCAATAGCAGGGGTATTTTGCATAAGCTCACATCCACATTTCAGAATGGACTTATCTATGGGATTTCTCTATGCATGTTTTTTCCCTTATTTAACTTTCTTGAAACGAGTCGATTTAAAAAATGGCTGGTGAAGTTCTCTTTTTTACTGACCCTATCAAGAACTGTATGGATTGCCCTTTTTTTAGCTGAGGTTTTCGATTATTTTTTTATAAAAAAGGTCACAATAAAATCACTTGTGAAATTAGCTTGGTTAAGCGGGAGTTTCTGTGTGGGTATTTATCTGCTCCTCGCAATTTTAAATATGGATATGGGATTCCTTCTAGATCGTAATCTAGGAGGAAGGATTGGTCAGTTAGCTGTCTTAGATGATATCAGATTGATAGGAGATGTTCCTTTTGATCCCCTAAAGGAGATGGTCTATTTCGAGGTGTTACGCGTCTTTGGATTTATTGGATTGGTAACGTTTATATTTGCCATCACATCCCCTCTATGGGCCTATTTATTTTTTCTTCCGAAGAGAGATAAAAACAATGAGGAGAGGACGATTAGAAAATGTCTGTTTCTAGGGCTTTTGTTATATCTTATTATCGCATGCTCAGACGGTGCGATTCTCTATATTCCAGTCATGGCTTTTTATTGGGGATTAAGCTCTTTTCTCTTGAGCTCCTTTAGAAAAGTAGGCTGTCCGTAATTTTTCTTTTTGGCTTATCCAAAGAAAAGCAGCAGAAGCAAAGAAGAGAATTTTCATATTCTGTAGATCCCAAAGATAAAAATCGCATCCGCTAATAAATAGAAATCCGATAAGGATTGATAGTAGAGTTGCGCTCTGCAATGTAATAGAACGGAGTGCATTTTTAATGAGCGCAAATAGGAATAGCAAGAAAGCTGCTAGTCCGCAAATGCCCATTTCTGAAAGGATGAGCAGATAGCTATTATGGACTTTTGAATGCAGGCTAAAAGGATATGATTTTGGTGCATAAGAGGGAGAAAAAAGCTGAAAGTTATTGAAGCCAACGCCGAGGATGGGATGATCTTTAAACATTTCCCAGGCCATTTTTTGATAGACGATCCGTTCTTTATCAGGACCTGATGTTGTTGCGGTATAGTTGACCATGCCGCCGCGAGATGCTATCTGAGGATAGAAGATGATGGAGGATAGCAGTGTAATGGAGAAGATGGTGAGGGTAAGGGCTATGACGCTTTTTCCTTGGGAATCAAGCGGCTTTTGGAAAGAAAATGTATGGAATAAGGCGATCGCAAACCAGATAAAAGATGCAAGGAGGTAGGCGAAAATAGCGGCTCTAGAAAAGGAGAAAAGAAGGGCGATCGATTGGATGAGAAGACAGGCGGCTAGAAGGAGTCGTTTTTTTTCTGTGCAGAAAAGGTAATAGGTAATGAGAAGTGAGAAAAAGAGGAAGCCGCCAAAGATGTTGGGATGGGCAAAGGTTCCGCCACAGCGAAATACGGGGGCATTATTCATTGTAAAGCCTGCAACTCCCATGTCGTGCTCGCCAAGTGATTTAAGTCCAAGGTCGGATTGAGTAAAAAATTGGAGGATCCCAATGGTGGATTGGATGAGGGCAGTTGCGAGAATAACCCAGCAAAGTTTTCGAAAAAAGGAGGGGAGCGAGATCGAAGAGCAGAAATCGAGGATGGAGCAGAAAAGCAGCGCTGGGATAAGGAATTGAAAGAGGCGGTAGTATGAGATCGCAAAGGAGGCGGTAGTCGATTGAAGGACTGAGAGGACTGCAATGAGGAAAAGGATGGTGAGGTATTTAGCTGGGCCATTTAGAAAAAAATGCTTGAGGGTATGGCGCCTTTGGTAGAGACAAAGAATGGCAAAGGATAGGACGAGGATGTCGAGAAGATAGAAATGCATTTTTGTAGAGAAGAATTCGGGGGCGTTGGGCGGAGTGGCTAAATGAGAGAGGCGGAGTTTACCGCATTTTTTTTGAAAGGGGAGAATAAAGAAGAGAGCGAGAAGAATCCAGGTCTGGAGTTTTTCGAAAAGGGATGTTTTGGTCATGGAAAATGCCTCATTTAAGACAATATAGCATAATCTCTATTCCGCTAAAAAGCCAATGGATCTCAAATAGTCCTGATTTCTAATGACATATTCAGGAAATGAATCGTCAAGGGGCACGATGGGGTGAATATTAAACCAATGTTGAATTTCTGCATCTTCAAGAGCTTCACTTCTTCCTTCTACAACACTTAAACATTTTTTCCGAACGGCTTCCTTTCCGCCTATCCAAGTAAAATGCCAACCGGCCTTCCTCAGTTGAGTTCCATGGCCGCGCTGATTTCGAAAATGTTGAGCTCCATATTTTTGAAAGGAATCATATGTTACAGCAACTGTTCCAAACCAAGGACCTCCTCCCCATGTTTCTCCAGTGAGAGTTTGTCGGTTAAGGTGAAAGAAATAAATGTCTTGTTGTAAAGAGACGAGTGAGCTTGTGGCTCTTGAGGTTCTGCGAGCTCTTGGAGTTCTTTGACCCGATCGAGTAAGATAGTTACAGGGACCCAAAAGCTCTTGTTGGATTTTTGAAATAATGGAATGACGCGGAATTTCATCTAAATCAGAAATGAGAATGATATCATTAGGAGAGCAATTCGTTAGGCCGCGTGATATGCAATTCCTCTGGTAGTTTTCTCTTTCCCAGAAACTCATTTCTGGATGGTGTTCATCAATGATAATATGGATGAT
>CAMAVL010000086.1 GCA_945861735.1 Chlamydia trachomatis | reverse complement strand
GAGAAGGGGAAATACCTGATCCCATCCCGAACTCAGAAGTCAAGCCCTTCCTCGCCGATGGTACTGTACACAAGAGTATGGAAGAGTAGGTCGCTGCCAAGTTTTTGTTCGCCTCAGCAATCGTAAGATTGCTGAGGCTTTTTTTTGTCCGAATTTTAAAGAATTTAATTGTCAAATGTAGAAAATAGGTTTTTTGCCTTATAAAAGGACTATTGTGAAAGTTTTTTGGCTCTTTATTTTTACCTTTTTATTAAAGGCATTAGTCTTTTCTCATGATGTACATTCCCTTAAAAGAGAAGCTCTTCATCCAGCGGATGAACCTCCAAAACCAGCCTACGAGGCATGGTTAACAGGTTCCTTAATTGTCCCTCAAGAAACTGTGGTTCCTTATGGGGATTTTCTAGTAGACTCTTATATTTTTTGCACGACAAATACAGGAATTTATAATAAGCATTGGAATGCAGTAGCAACCCCTCAGAATTTTTTTAGTCTAAACACTCAAGTTTGGTTTTTTTTAGGCATAACCCCTTGGATGGATATTAATATTCAACCTCAATTTTTCTATAATACGACATCCAATCAGCATTCTGTTAGTTTTGCAGATCTTCCCGTAGGCTTGGATTTTCAAGTGATTGAAAAAGATGCCCATGAGTATTTTCCGAGTCTTAAATTAAGTGTAGGAGAAACTTTTCCTACAGGTCCATTTGAAAATTTAAATCCTACAAAACTAAAGACAGATCAATCGGGCCTTGGAACATTTGGAACCAACCTAGGGCTTATTTTTTACAAAGTCTATCATCTTAAGCAGTATCACTTTTTGAGCACGACTTATTCTTTAGCGTATACAGTGAATACGCCAGTGGGTGTTCGCGGATTTAATGCGTATGGAGGAGGCCATGGAACAAATGGCAAAGTGCTTCCCGGAAATATTTTTGAAGCTATAATCGGTTTCGAAATTACGTTAACTCAAAATTGGGCAGTGGCTTTTGATAATGTGTATACGCATACGGAATCAACGCCATTTTTTGGTAAAGTAGGAAAAGATGCTTCTGGTAACCCAGCAGTTATGGGTTTCTCCTCTTCAGAGCAGATCAGTTTTGCTCCTTCCATTGAATACAATTTCAGCGATTCATTAGGTATTAACGCGGGTTTCTGGTTTACCGCATGGGGCAGAAATAGTACGGAATTCCGCAGTGGCGTCTTTAACGTGACGTATACTTATTAGAATTTAAGAAGTCGCGCAATAATTGCGCAAATAATTTAGGTACTTCAGCCATGGCCTCAGGGGACTCTACGTAGGCAATGCGCATCTGCGTTTTGCCAGGATTGGAAGCGCCAAAGCGAGGAGAATAAAATCCTGCCATCGGAGCTGCCAATAGGGTTGTTTGGATGCCATTTACGGATACACTTCCCCTTTGAGCGCAATACATCACAAAATCGGTTGCGTCAAAGTCTGTAAACATATTGCGCACATCGACCACGGTATATAAAGCGGCATCGGGGGCTGAAACAATGAGTTGGGGCAGTTCTTTTTTTAAGTCTGCAGTCACAGTACTTGCCATCTGGCGATAATAAGTGCGTTGCTGTTGAAACCATGCTTGAAGCTGTTCTTTGGATTCATGCAGGAGCGCTCCAAAAATATATTGACCAATGACGTTGGCGCATAAGTTGGCTGTATTTTCAGCGACTGCGTGTCGATGAAAATCTAGGCTGTCTGTGATCAGTGCTCCGGTACGCAGCCCGCAGGCGTTCCAGATTTTTGAGGCGGATTCAATACTGATCCGGCGACCTGTAATGCCAGGCACATTTTTTTCAGTCATATTCCAGACGCTGCTTGTTGCATCTGGGACATAGAACACTTCGCGATAGGCCTCGTCACTTACTAACCATAGATTATACTTTACGCAAAGAGATGCGAGGTCATTGAGGATCTGTTGAGGAAAGAATTGGCCTGTAGGGTTGTCATAGGGGATTACTAATAGAGCGGATGGGTTTGTTTCTTGA
Organism: Chlamydia trachomatis; assembly: GCA_945861735.1. Taxonomy (GTDB): domain Bacteria; phylum Chlamydiota; class Chlamydiia; order Chlamydiales; family Rhabdochlamydiaceae; genus CAMAVL01. The sequence goes on along the minus strand of CAMAVL010000086.1, from coordinate 6,321 downwards.
ATGACTTTTTCAATGGCTGAGAGTGCAGGCAAGGTGAATTTCCCATTTTCTTCTAGGGTCCTAGTGACTGCTACAAGGGAGCGGCCAGTGCGCTCTGCCATTGAGGTGTAGTTGGAGTAGGTGGGATCGAAGACGAGTAAGGGGCGGGATGTTTCGCAGACGCCAAGAATAGCCAATTCCATGGCGTGGCTGCCTCCATCGGTGATTTGACTATACAATCCCTCTGTAGAAAAGCCACTGCTTTCGATTAGATGTAAAAAAGTTTGATTGGTTTCGATTTCCCCAACTGTTGTGGAGTATTTCACGACGCCATTTTGAAAAGGGCTATCCGAGGCGTTGAGGGAAAACAATCGTTTAACCATGGCGGGATGCATCGGTAAAGAAACGTTCCCGATTGCGGTATTAATAGCTGCGACGCCATCTGTGCGTTTTAAAAAATCAATTTGCGCTAAGCGAATCGCTGAAGGTGTTCGAGTCTGGAAATGAGTGGAGAGTGATGGTTTCATAAATTAATTTTTCCATTTACTTCATAGGATGGGTATCTCTTGCGCGGACATATTCTTTATCAGGATGGTGAAAGAAAATCACTATAATAACCGCTAAAATTGTAAAGCCGGCGAGGAGAAAGAATGCTCCCTGAAAGCTTTTTGTCAGATCGATGAGCCAGCCGGTGAGCAGGGGGGCTAAAATTCCAGCTAGAGAAAGGCAGCTGGATGTGATGCCTTGAGAAGACGCGGATGCGCGCTTTGCGACATCGACATTGATGCTGAAGAAGGCAGGTTGTGGCAGGAGACCAAAGCCAAGTCCTAGGCTTAAGAAGAAAATGGACATACCTAGCGAGTCAGTAAAGCCTAACAAGACAAAGAAGATCGCAGCGAGAAGTTGACTTCCCCAAATCACGTGGGATCTAGAGACGCGCAGGTTGCCCGTTTTTTTGTAGAGCCAATCGGAGAGAAAGCCTCCAGCTTTAAGGAAAATAGCGCCCGTGAGCCAAGGGATCATCAAATACCAGCCGACGCTTTTGAGGTTGAGGTTGTGCTGGGAAAGGAAATATCCAGGAAGCCAGAGTGTTGCGAAAAAAAGCATATATCCAAAAGCAAAATAGGCGATGTTATTGGCAATGAGTGTGGGGTGGGTTAGGATAAAATGCCAGTCGATGGAATGTTTTTTATGTTTTTGATTTTCGACACACGTACTCGCAAGAAGGGTTTTTTCTTCATCACTCATAAGCGAAGAGTCTTCTGGGTGGTCTCTGAAGAGAAAATACCAGACAACAGCCCAGATAATTCCAATTCCGCTGATGATAAAAAACATGTGTCTCCATCCAAAGTCACTGACGAGATAAGACGTGAGGGGAGCTCCGATGACAGAAGAGAGGGGAATCGCTACTAATCCGAGCGAAAAGGCTCGAGCGCGTTCAGAGGGAGGCAGCCATCGGTTAATCGTATGGGACATTGCAGGGAAGTGGGGGCCTTCTGCAACGCCAAGGAGAAAGCGGATTGCAATGAATCCACCAAAACCACCAGCAAAGCCGAGAAGGCTAACGCAGATAGACCAGGCGATGGCAGCTGCGCACCAAGAGTACCTGGCTCCCCAAAAGTCGACAAGCCATCCGCCAAAGGCAGTTAATAACATATAGCCGACTCCGAAGGCGGAAAGGATCATTCCAAATTGGGTGTCGGTGAAGTGAAATTCTTTTTTAAGAGGCTCGATGACAAAAGAAATAGCAGAACGGTCGATAAAGTTAACTAGGGTAATAAAAAAGACAAGCCCTGTCACGATCCAGCGATAATGATTTCCAATTAGTTTTTTCACTTTTGATCTCCGAAATATTTAAAAAAGTAGCATGATGGATTGGTGAAAAAAAAGGAACCAATAGTTTTTTTTTAAGTGATTTCTTGTTGTGTTTCAGTTTTTTGTTTATTCGAAACGATATAGCCTTGTTTTAGCTCGGCTTGATAGACAATCCAAAGGCCCAAGGAAACAATCCCAGTCGAGAGAAAGATGATTGGAGAGGGGGCTTCTCCTAAAAAAACCCATCCATTAAGCGATGCAAAGATGGGGCTTAATAAGCCGACAAAAGAGAGGAATGTCGCTGTGTAGCGTTTGAGCATCATCCCATAAATATTGTAGCAAATGATATTGGAAATGAGGGTCATGAGAAGGGTCCCTTTTAGAAAGGGGGCAAAGTCAGCTGCGTGAACTGGGAAGGGAGCCCAGGATTCGACAAAGAAGGAGTGGGTAAATGCCAAAAGACCACCGATGAGCATGCTTGATCCGTTGGCCATTAAAGGGGAGATTTCTTGATCTTTAACGATTAGTCGTAAAATAACCCAGCCGTATACGCCAAATAAGGCAGCGCCCATAATAGCAAGGGTTGGCCAAGAAAAGAAGCTAAACGCTTGAAGTAAGTCTTCTGAGCCTGTTTGGATAAAGAGGACAGGAAGGAAGCCTAAAAAGCCAATTAAGAGTCCTATCCATTTGCGCTTGTCCATTTTTTCTTTGAAGTGGATGTAAGAAAATAAGGCGGCAAAGAATGGAGATAAACTATAGATAAAGCATGTTTTTGCAGCGGAGAGATATTGCAATCCCCAAAATTCTAAGACATTTGTTAGGTAAATGCTAAAAAAAGCAAGGGCTCCGAGTGAAGCAATTTGTTTAAAGGACAATCGAAAGTTAAATCGTTTCGTAATGAGTAAAAATAAGACGAGAATCACGCCAGCTAGTGTCATTCTAGCGCCCGTCAGAAACAGGGGCGGGCAATATTGCAGAGTCATCTTTCCAAGAGAGAAAATACTCGACCAAGTCGCATACATTAAGATAACGAAAAAAACAGACATAGTGCTCAAATTTTTAAATTGAAAGAAGCTAGTCTAACATGTTTCCACTCATTTGGTCTATTGCATAATATTCAGAGAGCCACATATAAGTTAAAATAATACCTGCTACAGTGGAGATGGGAACTTATGTTGAAACCTTTAAAGAAGATTGCCATTACAGGCGGCTCGGGCCAAATTGCTTATAGCATCCTTTACCGGATTGCAGCGGGTGAGATGCTGGGGAAAGACCAGCCGATCTCTTTGCATATCTTGGAGGTACCAGCAGCTCTTGGAGCTCTTAAAGGGGTCGTCATGGAGCTTCAGGACTGCGCTTTTCCTCTTCTAAAAGAGGTCAAAATAGGGACGGATCCGCATGAGATTTTTGAGGGGGTGAATTACGCCCTTCTTATTGGTTCTAAACCGAGAGGGCCTGGAATGGAGCGGAAAGATCTTTTGAATGATAACGGAAAAATTTTTATTGAGCAGGGAAAGGCCTTAAATGGCTCTGCGGCATCTGATGTTCTTGTTTTAGTCGTTGGGAATCCTTGTAATACGAATTGTTTGATTGCCATGCATCACGCGCCAAAAATTCCTAAAAATCAATTTTTTGCGATGATGCGCCTTGATCAAAATCGAGCAACAGCATTGCTGAGTGAAAAAGCGAAAGTCTCTGTAACAGATATGAATCATGTATGTATTTGGGGGAATCACTCTGCGACTCAAGTTCCTGATTTTGTCAATGCGCGCGTGGGAATGAAGCCTTTTTTAGAGATAGTAAATGATCGGAAATGGTGTGAAGAGGAGTTTATTCCTCAGGTGCAAAAAAGAGGGGCTGCGATTATTGCAGCTCGAGGGAAGTCGTCTGCCGCATCGGCAGCACATGCGGCGATTGAAACGATTCGCTCTGTTATTCTTCCAACGCCTGAAGGGGAGTGGTTTTCTATTGCTCTGTCGTCTAATCAAAATCCATATGGGATCCATGAAGATCTTTTCTTTTCTTTTCCGTGCAGATCAAAAGGGGATGGAAAAATCGAGATCATTAAAAATGTTCCTTGGGATTCTTTTTTAGAAAAGAAGATTCTGTTATCAGAAAAAGAGTTGCTCGAAGAGCGGGAACTTGTCTCTAATTTATTATCTAAAGGATGAAATATGACAGAAAATGTATTGTTTGAAATCACAAAGGATAAATTAGAAACGGGCTTAAGAGGTTTTCCCGTTGGCTATTGTACAACCTCTCATGTCGATCCCCAAACAGGATTGTTTTACGTGGAGCAACCGGTCGATCAACTGGCCTTTTTAGATCCAATTGAGGTGATCTATCTCCTTTACTTTGGCAAAAGAGGATCTTCTCAAGAGATCAAGAATTTTTCTGGCAATCTACAAGCGCGCGCTGCCTGTCATCCCCAAGCCATCGAAGCCATTAAGCATCTGCCACGTCAGGGGCATCCAATGGAGCTATTTAGTGCAGCAATTCTCATTTTAGGAATGTTTGAAAAAACAGGGGATTATCGGGAAGACTGCCTGAACCTCATTGCTAAAATGCCCCATCTCGCAGCCTGTGTGATTAATCACCACGCAAATTGGGGGGATACTCCAGATCCAGAATCCCGCTTTGGTTACATGGAAGATTTTTGCCGGATGCTCCAAACGCCTGAAGTGGACAAAGAAGAGATGACGCGCGCAATGAAATTATTTAATATTCTCCACTTTGATCATGGCGGTGGAAATCTCTCGACATTTGTGGGAAAAGCCATTGCCTCTGGATTAGCAGATCTTTATGGATCAATAGCTGGCGCGATGTGCGCTCTTGCAGGACCGCGGCATGGCAGGGCGAATCAAGACTGTTTGGAGTTCGTTCGCTCTGTATTGGATGAAGTCGGAGAGGATGCAACAGGTGCTCAAGTAGAAAAGCTGCTCCGACATCGTTTAGCAACGAATCAGCTCGTTTTTGGTTTTGGCCACGCTGTTTTACGGGTAGAGGATCCGAGAGCGACTGTTCAGTATGCATATATCCAAAAAAACTACCCCGATCATGCTCTTGTGAAAATTGCTCTATTGCTCCGAACGGAGGGGGCTAAAGTCCTCTCTGAAAATCCTAAAATTTCAAATCCCTATCCAAATGTGGATGCCGTGTCGGGAACAATGCTAACAGTTTCCGGTTTTAGTTATCCCGAGTATTATACCCTATTATTTGGTCTTTCCAGATCTGTCGGTATTGCGCGCCAGATCGTCTATGAAAGAGTGGAAGCAAGAGGGGGAAAAGGCACTCCGATCGTTCGTCCTAAATATTTATATATTAAGGCGTCCGATACACCGAAAGAGGTCCGCTAGCTTGAGATGTTGGCATGATCTCAAGTGTATTGATATTGGCATGAGGTGGAAGTGTTGTGCAAAAATAAACCACTTCTGCAATGTCTTCGGGTAGTAAGGGGTTGGTGTTTTCATAGACCTTATTTGCTTTTTTTTGATCTCCTTTAAAGCGAACAGCAGAAAATTCAGATCCTCCAGTAAGGCCAGGTTCTATACAGCTCACACGCACCTGTGTTCCCAACAGATCCGCTCTTAAATTTAATGAAAAGTGATGAACAAACGCTTTAGCGGCTCCATAGACATTTCCTCCTGGATAGGCGTAACTTCCTGCAATCGATCCCATGTTGATAATATGACCGCAAGAGCGCTTGACCATAGAGGGAAGGACTGCGCGCGTGCAATAAAGCAATCCTTTAATATTCACATCAATGCACTGTTCCCAATCCGTTAAATCGCTTTCATAGGCAACATCTAGCCCAAAAGCGCCCCCTGCATTGTTAACTAAAATGTCAATGGGGCCAACGTCTTTCTCAATCGAGGCGATTGCTTCCGCGACGCGTTCTTGAGAGCACACATCGACCTCGAAAATGGAAACGGGGCAATTTAATTCTTTTTTTAAAAGCTCTAGTCGGTCTTTGCGGCGGGCCAGAAGAGCGAGGGGGTAGCCAAGTTTGCCAAATTTACGCGCTGTGGCAGCGCCGATTCCGGAAGAGGCGCCCGTAATGAGGACAAGAGGTTTTGTGGGCATAGGATCTCCTTTTTTTCGGAGTGTAGCTTAAGGATTCATTTTAGCAATTGCCTTTTTTTGAAAGACTCTTTAAGATCTAGTGCCTTTACCATTGTGCCGATGTGGCGGAATCGGTAGACGCGGTAGATTCAAAATCTACTTCTAGCAATAGAGTGCTGGTTCGAGTCCAGTCATCGGCAACATAACTGAATGGTTCTCAAGAGCCATTCGGTTTTTTATTTCAAGTGAATAAGAAAAGAGTTATACTGCAGTCGGCCTGAAACTTGGAATTTGGACCGCGCCAAAGCCCCGGGGATCGTCGATCTTAAGTCGCCCTATATTGTTAATATTTTGCGACTTAAGATCGATGATCCGCGGGAGCTTTCGCGCAGGTCCAAATCCAAGTTCATGACCGAGTTGGGTATAAACTATCCAGAAATTATTTCACCACACCTTACCTTGACA
>CAMAVL010000085.1 GCA_945861735.1 Chlamydia trachomatis | reverse complement strand
CAGCAACTTGGAATTTGGACCGCGCCAAAGCCCCGGGGATCGTCGATCTTAAGTCGCCCCATATTGTTAATATGGGGCGACTTAAGATCGATGATCCGCGGGAGCTTTCGCGCAGGTCCAAATCCAAGTTCATGACCGAGTTGGGTATATCTGCGAGAGGGGCCAGAAAAAGTGGCAAAGTCGAGATAATCTGATGTTATTATTTTTTTTAAATAGGTCTACCTTATGGTCATTTCTATTGTTCCAGCGCGTCTAGCTGCGGAATCCGTTATTCCATCTCGATTGATGGGGAGTATGCGTCAAAAAATGGCTTTATTTTTATTAGATGCGAGTAAGCGGACTGCAGCTGTGGATAAAGATTTTTTTTCAATATTATCTGAATTGAGAAAGGGATTAGCGACGGAGTTTGGTGGCAAAGAGATCAATATTCAAATAACGGAAGGGGGAGTTGTCAATGGGTTTCATTTTAAGGGGACTCAAAATACGGCAATTATTTATCTTCATGGAAATGGGGACTTTTATGAGACTTCTATAATAAAGCCATTAAGTTGGATTGAATCGCTTAAAGAAACAGATTCGACTTTTCCACACCTTTTAGTATTTAATCCCAGGGGAACTGGTAAAAGCTCTGGTTATGCGCATCCAGAAAATGTTGCAATGGACATGCTTGCAGCTTTTGAATATCTCGTCGATCAGCAGCGGATTGATCCAAGCAGGATTATAATTGCAGGACATTCTATGGGAGGTTTTTTTGGAGCATTTGGAGCAGAGCTCATTCAAAGTCAATTTCCGGATAGTCGAATCCATTTTTTAAGCGATCGCTCTTTTAGCAATATAGGCTCTTTAGCGGCTTTAAAAAGGGGCGCTGCTGGGAGTGTCCGACTTGTCGATTTTATTCTTTCTAAAGCAATTAAATGGATGGGTTGGGACAGAGATCCTGTAGCTGCTTTAGAGGCGCTAAAAGGGAGGGTTTGTGTGATTTATCATCCACAGGATCCTCTAATCGTGCCAGCTATTTCTTTGCATACAGCCCTTTTGCAATCTAAAAGAGCTGGATATTGTCATCTGTCTTTACAGGATGAAAGGGAGGGGATTAGTTCTTCTGCACACAATAGGGCTTTTACGGATTCGGAACAGGATCAAGTGGTTGCAGAAATTAAAAAGATGTTAACTCCGTCAGTTCTTGTTTAAGCTGAATCATTTTTGCCACATCTAATTTATTTTCAATGATTTCGTCTTGTAGCGTATGAAATTTTATTAAATAATGATCTAGGGTCTTTTTTAAATCGGGAGTCGAAGTGTCTGGATCATTTGCTTTCAGGTCAAGCTTTTTTATTATTTTTCCAATAATAGAGAGGTCTTGGTAATGTGTTTTAATTAAGGGCAGCGGTTCAAGAAAAAAATCCGTAAAAAGTGTTTCTTGGATAAGTGCAAGAGCGATGATATTTTCTTCAGTATCATCAGGAATCACCATGTGTTCGCGCGCTTGATTTAAGATCTTGCTTAGAGCATCGCGATGGGTTAATTGTGTTTTTTCTCCGTTAATGGAGTAAGTACCCATTTGATCGGGAGTCGATAAGTCGGAGAGTTTGATAGAGGCGATATTATCAGAGTTGAGGGGGATGTCTTTTAATTTTCTTGACCAACTTGGATTAATATAGAAAGCTTCCTTTAACAAATCGACCCCAAGGAATTTATTATCTTTTGTAATTACGGCCTTGAAACGTCCCTTTAGTCGGTTTTTTCCAATGGATACTAGATCGAGAATTTGGCAGGGTCGATATTCGCTATCTAGGGCGTAATGTTCTTCTAAATACTTTCGAATGCCCGATTTCTTTTGGGTTCCGGAGAAGACCTGAATATCGTTTCGGTTATCTTTTTCAAAAGAACATTTAAATTCCAAAACTTCTTCAAATCCTTCTTCATTTAGGAAACAACACACGACTGTTGTATGTTCCATTTCGTTAACAGATTTGGAATAATTGTTCCATTTAAGGGGACTCTCTTCCATTCCTGGAATGGGTACTGAGGACCAGAAATTTAAAGCCAAATGACCAACGATCTGAACGGTAATGCCTTGCTTTTTAAGTTCTTGAGAGAACTTACTAGCGAGTAAAATACAGGTTCCTGTTTTATGTTTTTCAAAGATCTGGGGTAGGTTTGGGGTGTAATAATCAAGTGCTGTTTTTGCAGATAAGAGCGGATCTTCTGTCCGTTTAGTCTTAAAGTAGTGGACGAACTCAAGAAGCTCACCTAGATTATTATAGATCACTGAGCCTACTAGCTCTTGATATAGAGTTTTCATCGATTTTATTTGGTCTTTTGTAAGTGTTTGCTGGCACCGGATATCAAGTGGAGCGATTGGTCCATCAATGATTTCTAAATGTCCTAAGGTGTCAGAGCGCACTTCTAGCTGTTTGTGGGTTCCAAACTCTTGATTAAAAATTAAAATTTTTTGAGACATATTAGGATGACAATTTTGAGGTAGTGAGAACGTATTAAAGCGCTCTACTAAATTGATTAATTCTCCTCGTGTGGGTTTTGTTTTTTCGCTTTTAAATTGCTCTAAAGTGGTCTCAAATGAATCGACTCGGCTCATCCAAGAGTTAAGGAGTTTTGCTAAAGCTGTAACCTCATTTTCTGTTGGTTGTGTTTTAGAAGATAAATGGAGTTCTGTTTGACTCAGGAGATTTTTATTCGGTAGGGTTTTATTAAAAATGCTAGTCGATAAAGTCTCCAATTCTCTGATAGATGAGGTGTCAGAGGAAGTTGAAAAAAACGAAAAGAGCCAGTTTTTTAGTGAAGGGCACGATCGCGCTGTAGAAGTATCCCTTAAAAATTGGGCATCGGAATCAGGTAACTTCTGGCCTGTTTTTATAGTTTGAAAAATTTTAAGAAGGTGACCTCTTGCCAGAGCTAGGGGCTCTTGGAGGGGAGCTATTGAGGCTTCTTTTTTATAAAAATAAGAGGTGATTATATTAATCATTTTTTACTTCCCATTCTTTAGTTGTATAATATATATTATACAACAGCAGTTAGTAATATTGATATATTTTTCAATAATTAATTGAATTAATTCAGATCAACTTAATCAACTAACTAACTAACTAACTAACTCACTTGCTATCATATACTTGAGGTGTTTTTGTAAACTTTTTCTTTACACTTAGAGGCTTTTTCTATACAAATGGATATTTCTTGAATTAGGGATTGTAGGGGATAGGGGCCAAGATGAAAAAAGCATTCAAAATCGCAATTGTAGTTCTGTTTTTTCTAGGGCTTGTGGCCTTAAGCGTTATATATATTAGTAATAACGAGATTGCTGTATTAGAACCGAAGGGGATGATTGGGGAGAAGGAGAGAGATCTCATCATCACATCCTCTCTTCTGATGTTAATCGTTGTGGTCCCCGTGCTAGTCCTCACTTGGGTGTTTGCTTGGAAATACCGGGCAACGAATCTAAAAGCAAAACACACTCCTGATTGGGAACACAACTATATCGCTGAGTATTGCTGGTGGAGTATTCCTGTAGTTCTAATTGCGGTGTTGAGTGTGATCACATGGAAATCTACCCACGATCTCAATCCTTTTAAGCCGATTGTCAATGGGACAAAACCGATTGAAATACAAGTGGTCGCTCTTCAATGGAAATGGTTATTCATCTATCCGGAATTGGGGATCGCAACGGTCAATTTTGTTCAGTTTCCAGAAAAGACACCACTAAACTTTGAAATTACAGCAGATGCTCCGATGAATTCCTTTTGGATTCCTCAGCTCGGTGGCCAAATTTATGCGATGCCTGCAATGCGATCCAAGCTCCATCTGATCGCAAATGAAATCGGTGAGTACCGCGGTGTCTCTGCAAATATCAGTGGAACTGGTTTTGCTGGAATGAAATTTATCGCAAAGGCGAGCTCGGAAGAGGATTTTAATCAATGGGTCCAATTGGTCAAACAAACGGGCACGCCATTAACTCTAGATGGATACACCAAAATGGTTGAGCCAACAGAAAATAATCCTGTGGCCTATTACCGATTAGATCAGGAAGGCTTATTTGATCGGATATTGATGAACTATATGATGCCTCAATGAGGGAATAGATATGTTTGGACGACTGACAACAGATGCTTTGAAACACGATTTAATTGAGTATGGTGCTGGGATCTCGATGGCTCTAGGAGCTATTTTGATCATTATTCTTTTGACCTACTATCGGCGTTGGAAATGGCTTTGGAGAGAGTGGATCACGTCTGTAGATCATAAAAAAATTGGGGCGATGTACTTGGTAGTCTCGTTTATCATGCTTGCAAAGGGTTTGATTGATGGCCTGATGATGCGCGCGCAGCAAGCCTTTGCAACGGGCGATTCGATGGGGTATTTAACTGCGGATCACTTTCAACAGGTCGCAACAGCGCACGGAGTCACGATGATCTTCTTTGTGGGGATGGGGCTCATGTTTGGTCTTATCAACTTAGTGCTTCCTTTGCAAATAGGCGCGCGAGATGTCGCTTTCCCTTTTCTCAATAACTTAAGTTTTTGGCTCTTTACATCAGGCGCCTTGTTCATTCTGGTCTCGTTGGTGATTGGCGTTTATGCAGGGACAGGATGGTCGGCATATCCTCCTCTTTCTGGAATCAAGTATAATCCAGGCGTCGGGGTCGATTATTGGCTTTGGAGTGTCCAGATTTCAGGATTTGGGAGTTTGCTCTCAGGGATTAATTTCTTAGTTACAATTTTAAAAATGCGCTGCCCTGGAATGACGTTAATGAAAATGCCCGTCTTTGTATGGGCCTCTTTTGCCACGATGATTCTCGTCGTGTTTGCGTTTCCCATTCTGACAGGAACCCTTGCGATGCTCTCAACGGACAGACTTTTAGATTCGCGCATCTTTACCTCCGATTACGGCGGCAATCCGATGATGTACATCAACTTGTTTTGGGCCTGGGGACATCCTGAAGTATACATTCTTGTACTTCCCTCTTTTGGGATCTATTCCGAGGTCGTTTCTGTTTTTTCTAAGAAAAAACTCTTTGGATATACCTCGATGGTGTGGGCGATCGGGGCGATCATGGTCTTATCCTTTATCGTTTGGCTTCACCACTTCTTTACAATGGGAGCTGGAGCCAATGTCAATGCCTTTTTTGGAATTATGACGATGGTCATTGCGGTGCCAACAGGGGTGAAAATCTTTAACTGGTTATTTACCCTATTTCGTGGGCGCATTGAGTTTAAAACGCCAATGTATTGGTTTTTAGGCTTTGTCGTGATTTTCACAATTGGGGGAATGGCAGGCGTTCTCATGGCAATTCCAGGCGTTGACTTTCAGGTGCATAACAGCCTCTTTTTAATTGCCCACTTCCACTATGTGATCATTGGGGGTGTCGTCTTTGGCTTTTTTGCGGGCTATTCCTACTGGTTTCCGAAGTTTACAGGTTTTAAGCTCAATGAGAAACTGGGAAAATATGCGTTTTGGTGCTGGATCATCGGTTTTGTCATCGCTTTCTCGCCTCTCTATTTACTGGGGTTTATGGGAGCAACACGCCGCTTAAATTATTATGATGTGACCGCATGGCAGCCTCTATTTATTGTCGCAGGACTTGGAGCGCTTCTGATTTTAGCAGGTGTTGGATTCCAAGTATTACAATTTCTTGTAAGCTATAGAGATCGTAAAAAGAACCTAGACACCACAGGAGATCCTTGGGATGGGAGAACGCTTGAGTGGTCCACTCCATCGCCACCACCCATGTATAATTTTGCAGTGACACCAGAGGTCCATGAGAAGGACGCGTTTTGGGCTCAAAAGCATTCTAAAGAGCCAAAGCCTAAAGTAAAATATCTCGATATTCATATGCCAAAAAATACAAGTGTTGGTTTTTACATCGGAGTCTTGAGTTTTCTCTTTGCCTTTGGACTCATCTGGTACATGTTCTGGTTAGCAGCTGTTAGCGCAATTGGAATCATTGCATGCGCAATCATGCATCTTTGTCGAAAAGAGCCTGAGTATACAGTCACTGGTAAAGAAATTGAGAAAATAGAAAGAGGAGCAAAACGCGCATGACACATTCAGGATCATCTTCTCATGAAACCTATCCAGATCCCCATCATGATATCTATTCGAGGACCGTATTTGGATTTTGGATCTACTTACTCACCGACTTCATTTTATTTGGAACATTTTTTGCGACCTACGCCGTGTTGCGCAATCAAACGTTTGGGGGCCCCTCTGCTGCAGAGTTAGTGCAGTTGCCCTTTACGTTGCTCCAAACCTTGATTTTACTATGCAGCAGCTTTACCATTGCGATGGCGGGAGCTTCTGCTCATCGCAGGCTTAAAAATGCGACAATAGCGTGGAGTGCAGCGACTTTCTTTCTAGGGATTGCCTTTATGGGCATGGAATTGAGAGAATTTTCCCATTTGATAAGTACCGGGAACGGTTGGGAAAAAAGCGCCTTTCTATCTGCGTTTTTCACCCTTATTGCAACACACGGATTGCATGTCCTATTTGCAATTCTTTGGACGATTGTTCTGATCATTCCAGTGATTCGCGAAGGGGTAACACCAGCTTCTATTCGCAGAATCACATGCCTTAGGTTGTTCTGGCAGTTTTTAAATATCGTATGGGTGTTCATATTTTCTTTTATCTATCTGATGGGGGCTAAATAAGATGATTGATCCGCAGCATGGATGGAACGTCAGTTACAAACCGCAAGTGATAGGATTCATCCTATCCATTATATTGATTATTTCAGCTTATCGCATCGTCACGCATGACCACTTAAGTGAAGGACTATTAACCCTAACTCTCGTTGCTTTAGCTCTGATGCAAGCCGTTATTCAATTAGTGTGTTTTCTTCACTTAGGACTTGAAACTAAGCCTCATTGGAATATGCTCATGTTTCTTTTTACCGTTATGGTCATTTTGATCGTCCTTGGGGGATCCCTTTGGATTATGAATAATTTAGAGTACAATCTCATGCCAAAGATGGAGCATTAAATGGAAAAATTAGCGATTCCCTCGTATTCCTACGGGGCTAAACAATATTGTTTACTCACAAAACCTGGAATCATTGCCGGTAATTTAGTGACAACAGCTAGTGGTTTTGCTCTCGCATCAAAAGGACATTTCGACATATGGCTTTTTTTGATTACACTCGTGGGCTTAGGTCTTGTCATCGCATCCGCTTGCGTATTTAATAATTACATCGATCGCCATACAGATAAAAAAATGGCCAGAACGAAAAATCGAGCTCTTGCAACAGGTGCCATTTCCTTTAAAAGCGCGCTCCTATTTGCCGCTTTTCTAGGGGTGGCTGGCACTCTTTTATTGCTTTTTCTCACCAATCTTTTGACGACTGGAGTTGCCCTTTTTGGTTTTTTTTCCTACGTCGTTTTATATAGCTTTTCAAAGTATTATTCAATTCATGGAACACTCATTGGCTCAGTAGCTGGTGCAGTTCCGCCCGTTGTGGGCTATTGTGCAGTGAGTCATCAGCTTGACCTCGGCGCTTGGATTTTATTTGCGATCATCGTTTTGTGGCAAATGCCCCATTTTTTTGCAATTGGGATCTATCGCCTCAAAGATTACGCCAAAGCCGCTATTCCCATCTTGCCGCTGCAGAAGGGGATGCGCACGACTAAAATCCACATGCTGCTCTACATCATCGCCTTTATGGCAACATCTGCCATGCTTACAGTCTGTGGTTATACTGGATACGCGTTTCTAGCCGTTTCGGTTGTTCTCAGCCTCATTTGGGCAGGGCTTTGCATCCGCGGCTTTAACCTAGAAACGGCAGTTGGAGACGGCAAATTGACGCAATCTCGAACTGCCGTTTCTAGGTTTAAATGTGCAAATGACACCGTCTGGGCGCGTCAGATGTTCATTTTCTCACTCGTTGTGGTCATGGCGCAAAGTATTATGATTCCATTTAGTGTTGTTTGAAGCTGTCTTTTTTCACACGGCGGGTTAGTTTAGCATTCCATTTAGGAAGATATTCTAACTCACTCAAATTGGCACAAGGGAGGCATAAAGGCTGTCATTTTTCTTTTACCGTAAAAGGGGTGCCTTGAGTATTCCTCATCGATAAGCCTCATTAGTAGGAGAGTTTCCTGGTGCTCTGCCTGCGGACTGTAATAATGCGAGGAACGATTGAGTTTTACAAGTTCACATTAGACATCTTGCATAACCTCATTTGCTTGTTAAAATCGATCTTTTTTCGCCATTTAAAATCCTGTCGATTCGCCTACACTGCGTGTATGTCTTAATCGACAGGATTTTAAATGACAAAAAAATCTTCGATTTTTCCAAGCAAAGCAGGTTATGCAAGATGTCTATTGACGATTGATTGAAATTTGAGAATTAACCCCAATCAATCGTTTTTTTTCATCGAGGGTTAGTGATTGAGCTTTT
>CAMAVL010000084.1 GCA_945861735.1 Chlamydia trachomatis | reverse complement strand
CTGTCCAATGCCGTGGAAGATCGGATCGTAGGAGCCGTTGACTTCAAGTTTTAGGTAATTGTAGATGGTGGCAGAGACTCTAGCTTCTGCTCCAATTGCATTTTGTCCTTCGTTGTAAAAATAGTAAGGGCCGGCGGCTGTATAAAAGTTAACATGTTTCATTTTTTTGAAATGATAGCCAGCTTCTAGATTGAGGCCGCGCATCGCAAATTCTTGTTTGCTTGATAAAAAGGCATGGTGCTCTTTGAAGTGGGAAAATTTGGTGTTGAAGAAAGGGCTTTTTTTCTTACCTACAGGAAGATAGCCATTAAGTCTAATATCCCAAGCTTTGCCAAGTGCTTCGAGACCAAAAGCTACTTGGTTGTAATGAAAGCGATGGGTTTTGCGGTAGTCATAGTAGGAGTTAATGCCATAGACCCAGGAGGGAGCGATGTAGCGTAAGCCCATTCCTGCATTTACAGCTGGAAGGCCGTTATTAAAGATGTGGAATCTAGCATCGACGAAAGGGACAAGGGAGTGCATGGGTTGATTGGATGCGACGAAAAGATCGACAGAGGTGTACCCTTGGCCGTATCCAATCCCTTTGGATTCGATATGACGCAGCGCAGCGCGATGAGGTGCTGGCGCATTTTCGCATGTATCTTGAAGCTCTTCAGCTGTGATAAGGGTGAAAGAGGTGAGAGCAAGAAGGGAAAACATCAGCGTGTCACGAGGCATAGGAGCTCCAAATCAAGGTTTATTAGCTGTTTTTAAAGATATAATTGGGGGGGTAAGTCAAAGGAAATCGTGTTCGTTATGCATGAAATTCTGTTCATCAATAGCGCATCGGCCAGTACGAGCGCGGTCATCGCTTCGATAACAGGCACAGCGCGTATTGCAACGCAGGGGTCATGGCGCGCAGATTCAGGCAGTTGAAATAGCGTTTTTTCTCCTTGAAGACTCACTGTTTGTTGGGTCTTTTTAATGCTCGATGTGGGTTTAAAGGCGACTCGGAAAAAAATGGGGGAGCCTGTCGAAATGCCGCCAAGAGTGCCGCCGGCGTGATTGGTTGCAGTATGCACAACACCCTCTTCATCCACATCAAATGCGTCATTGTGTTCGGATCCGCGCATCCGCGCTGCAGAAAAGCCAGAGCCAATTTCAAAGCCTTTTGTCGCGGGGATCGAGAGCATCGCAGAGGCGAGTTGCGCTTCTAATTTGTGATAGATAGGGTCTCCAAGTCCAAGTGGCGCGTGAGCTACACAGGCAATGATTCCGCCTAAGGAGTCGTGTTCTTTTTTAACGGCTTCGATTGCTTGGATCATCTGTTGTTCGGCAATGGCATCGGGACAAAAAATGGGACTAGAGTAGGTCTGTTCGCGCAAGTGCTTTAGATTGGACAGGTCTTGGGGCTCTGTTGGAATTCCTCCCAATTCTGCAACAAAGGCAACGCACTCAATGTTATATTGCTTCAAGAACTTCTTGGCAACAGAGCCCGCAGCAACACGCGCCGCGGTCTCACGTGCGGAGGCTCTACCTCCACCGCGATAATCAAAATGGCCATATTTTCCAAGATAGGTAAAGTTCGCATGACCTGGGCGATAGAGGTCTTTGATCGGTTCATAGTCTTGTCTAACAGCATCTTTATTGCGGATGAGGATGGTTAGGGGAGCGCCCGTTGTAACCCCTTCAAAAAGGCCAGAGAGAATTTCGGCTGTATCGGTTTCCGATCGGGGAGAGGTGTAGGGGTTATTGCCAGGTTGGCGTAAGGCTAGCTCTGCGTTGATCTCTTGTTCTGTGATGGGTAATCCGGCAGGACATCCGTCAATGACAACGCCAATAACGGGTCCATGAGATTCTCCAAATGTCGTGATGCGAAAGTGATTTCCGAAAGAATTTGATGCCATGGCGGGGTGTTCCTTGTGTCTACATTGATGCAGTGAGCTTCGATGGATTCGTAAATGGGCAATCGCTGCTCATAGAGTTTTTGAAGGGATTGTATCGGATCGTTTGAATCGACAAAAGAGGGGATTTCATTTTTAAAGACTCTTTTCTGAATTGTATCAAAACTAGCCTTCAAGTAGATAAGCTGTCCCATGCTTTGGAGATGCCGAACGTTGTCGGGATCGAGGATCGCGCCACCACCGAGTGCGATGATGCTATGATCTGGCTGTAGAGAATGAATCACTTTGCGCTCCAGTGCTCGGAATTGAGATGCGCCTAAGGTTTGATAGATTTCTGAAATGGAAAGGCCTTCATAGCTCTCTCTGATCCGATCGTCCGTATCGATAAAAGGTCTTTGTAATGCGTGACTTAATTGTTTGCCAAGAGTTGTTTTTCCAGAGCCTTTGAATCCAAATAAAATGATGTTCATCGATTAAACCTAGCAACTGCTGTTTCTAGGTTAAACAATGCTCCAATGGACAGGAAATCTTCGTAAAAATGGGGATATGTTTTGGCAGTGCACTCCACTCCTTGGATTGTGCTTTGAGAGAGTGCACCCATTGCAGCAATGGATAAACTTAACGCTAATCGATGATCGCTATAAGTACTTAGTTGAGCTCCTTGCAAAGGACTCGTTTCGACGGTGAGTCCATCGGGGTGTTCTTCGATGATGGCTCCCATTTTTTTAAGTTCTAAGACAATTGCAGAAATGCGATCGGATTCTTTTTTGCGCGCGATTGCCGCATTGACAATTTCCGTTTTACCGTTTGCAAAGCATCCAATAACGGCTAAAATGGGAAGCGCGTCGATGCAATGATTGATGTCGATCCGCATTCCCGTCAGCGCTTTTCCTTTTTTGACGGTGAGTGTGCGTGCGTTTGCATCGATCAGAAAGATGGCGCCCATCTGTTCGAGTAGGGGGATGATCGCTTTATCCCCTTGGATGTCATGCATATCGATGTTATGAAGGGTGAGCTCAGATTGTGTGATCAGTGCTGCAACAATCGGAAAAGCGGCGGTGCTAAAGTCGCCTGGGACTGTGTAGTCAAAGCCCTTGATCTGAGAAGATCCTTCCATTTTGTAAAATGTATAGTCTTGCATTTGGCAGGCGATGCCCAATTTTTTGAACCAGTGAAGCGTGAGGTCGATCCAGGGTTTTTCACCGGGGTCCGTCACATGCAGTTCAATGGGGTGGGTGGCAAAAGCTGCTGCGATGAGGAGGGCAGAGATTGGCTGTGAATCTTGGCCACTAACGCGGGCAACTCTTTGCGTTAAGGGTCCCTTGATGAGGATCGGGGCATGCTGATCTCCACGGCTAGATGTTGCAAAGGCACCGAGTTGTTGCAATCCATCGAGAAGGGGTTTGACAGGGCGATTGTGGCGGATCGAGTGATCGCCTGTCAAAATGGTATATTGAGGGATAAGGCCTGCTAATGCGCCGATCAAACGCAAGACTAAACCTGAATTGCCACACGCAATGACGTCATCGGCAACATGAGGTTGACCTGAGACTCCATGGAGGGTCAGTTGATGAGGTTCTTCAGTCACTGTGGCCCCAAGGGATCTGACGGCTGCGATCATGGCGGTGGTGTCTGGAGAAGCGAGGTAATTTGTAATATGAGAGGTTCCATGAGCTAGAGCGCCAAAAAGAATCGCGCGAAGAGTGTGTGATTTTGAGGGGGGAATCGTTAAATAGCCTTGGATTTTAGAGGGGGTAATCTGAAGATCGGCCATATTTTTTTTCCATCCAATCAAGCGTTATTTCTAGTTCTTTTGCAGAAATTGGTCTGCAATAGTCTCCATTAAAGGGAAGTGCATGACCGATTGCATCGATGAGAACACAGCGCATTTGCACGCCGATTCTTTTTTTATCATGCGATAGTGCATTTAAAAAAGCATCTCTATTGTAGTTTTTTGGCAGTTGAAGGGGAAATGCAGTATAGGAGCTTTGGATTTCCTGGAAGTCTTTTTCCGATAGATAGCCTAAATGCATGCTCAAATGCGCCTCTACAATAGAGCCGATCGCAATGGCTTCCCCATGCGAAAGCTTATAGTGAGAGATGGCTTCGAGTGCGTGACCGATCGTGTGTCCGAAATTTAAAATGCGTCTTAATCCAAGCTCTTTGGGATCTTGGTTAACAACGCTTCGTTTCCCGTCGATTGCTTTTTGGATTAGTTTTTTATCTTTTGGTTTTTTGTTTGCCATTTCCCAAATGGATAAGTCGAGGACAAGTCCTATTTTTAATATTTCAGCTAAGCCATTGAGCCATTCTTTTTCGGGAAGTGTTTTGAGTGTGTCTAGATCGACAATGATCGCATGTGCCGGATAAAATGTTCCAATGAGATTTTTCCCAAATGGGGTATCGATTGCTGTTTTCCCGCCGATTGATGCATCGACAATGGCTAGGAGTGTGGTGGGAATCAGGATAAGGGATACTCCGCGTAAATAAATTGAGGCAACAAAACCAACAAGATCCGTTGTCACGCCACCCCCCATTGCAATGAGAATGGTGTCTTTTCCAGCGCCTAATTTAAATAGAGCATTTTCGAGATACTCTTGAGTGGTTTTGGTTTTAGCATTATCGGAAAGTGTGATGCGATCAGCCTCTAGGAGAAGTGGGTGGAGATCTTTCACAGCGCGATCCGCTACGATGATGGGTCTTCCGCCGATTTTTTTGCAGAGATCGGTTAGAAGGGGGCCTTTCAGAATGTTTTCGCCGATGTAGAGTTCCGTATTGTCTTTATGAGTTGTTTTCATTTTAGCAAAGTGGTTTTAATTTGTTCCACGAGAGCTGCTTTATCGGGGAAGTGATCTTTTAAGCGGCAGAGGAAATCATCATGGGATCTCCCTTCTCGATAGGGGGGTGTTTTTTTTGGCAGGAGCAGATACTCCATATTTTTTGAGGAGTAGTCCCATAAAAAGCACGTGTGATGGAGCCATCTGTTTTTGCGAATGTATTGGGCGTTGCCACCACATTTTTTTGCGCCAATGACGAAATCATTCTCGCGTAATTTGAAATCGGGATGATCGAAGGCTTCTCTGTAAATTGCTTCAGTCCAGCGCATAATGGGCTCTGGATAAGCCGCAAAGGAATGGATGTTTTTTTGAGAGATAAAAGTTACAAACAGAGTATTTTCATCGACAATCACAGTCCCCCCTCCACTGAAACGCCGGATGATGGGGATGTTATCTTGAGATGTTTTGGCAAGATCGACGAGCTCTTCTTTTTTCCCAGAGATCCCCATGACAATTGTGGGAATGGAGCCTTCATTGATAATGAGATAATTGCGATCATCTGTGCGCAGCAGCTTTTCTTCAAGAGCTAGCTGTTCGGTGATTGGAGTGTTTTTTAGATGAATATATTGAAAATCACTAATAGAGACCTACACTTGCAATTTCTTCGATTCTCACAACGCGAATCTTAACTCCTTGAGAAGCTGGGTTATAGCGAAAAAGGATCAGTGTGGAATTGGACATGGGAGTCATTTCGATGATGCTTGAGAGCCTTGTTCCATCGGAGAGACTAAAATAGATTTTTTCAGGGGCTTTTTCTCTACGCAAAAGATCAAATGCTTGAGAGTAATCGGCAGCTCTGGATTTGGGATCGATCAACAGATAGCTCGATGAGGTAGGCGCTTCGGGTGCCACTGCTGGAAGGGGGGGCTGTTTTGAATCAGGGGGAGGTGTGTCTGCAGCGAAAACAGAGCCTTGAGCACATAAAATAACAATAGCTATCAGTCGTTTAACAATCATAATGCACTCCTTTTTCTAGATCTTGCTTGAAGAGCGATCATTAATACAGAAATATCTGCAGAAGAGACGCCGGATAAGCGGGATGCTTGGCCAAGTGTCGAGGGAGCAATCTTACCCATTTTTTCTTTTGCTTCTGTACTCAAGCCATTCGTATTTAAAAAGTCGAAATTAATGGGGATTGCAATATTTTCAATGGTAGAGAGCTTTGCAACTTCAGTGACTTGTCTTTCGATATATCCAGCGTATTTCAATTGGAGCTCAATTTGCAAATTAATTTCCTCTCCAAAATCTGTCATGTGAGAGGGGTATTCTTCAAGGAGTTTTTTGTAGCTGTAATCGGGGCGGCAAAGAAGCTGCGCTAAGGAATACCCTTTGCCATTGACTTGGCGATACGTTTTTGCAAGGAGAATTTTTTGCTCTGCAACAGACGTTTCTTTGTGGACAAGGCGTTGGTATGTGGGCTCGTCGATGAGGCCAAATGCATAGCCGTATTTACGTAATCTCAAGTCGGCATTATCTTGTCTTAATAGCAGGCGGTGCTCAGCTCTACTTGTGAACATCCGATAGGGCTCTTGGAGATCTTTTGCAATGAGTTCATCAATCATTACGCCGATATAGGCCTCGGAACGCTTGAGGATAAAAGGCGCTTTCCCTTGCAGCTTATTGGCAGCATTGATCCCTGCAATGAGTCCTTGGGCTGCGGCCTCTTCATAGCCGGTTGTTCCATTGATTTGTCCTGCAAAGAATAGACCCTCGATAGTCCTCGTCTCTAAGCTTAAATGGAGTTGGCCGCTTTTGATGTAGTCGTATTCGATGGCGTAGGCTGGGCGCATGACCTCTGCGTTCTCTAACCCTGTAATCGTATGGAGCATTTTGAGTTGCACGTCAAAGGGAAGGGAAGAGGAAATTCCATTGACGTAGATCTCTTCTGTTTGTAGGCCTTCAGGCTCTAAAAACAGCTGATGGCGTTCTTTGTCTGCAAAACGGACCATTTTATCTTCGATGCACGGGCAGTATCTTGGGCCGACACTCTTAATTTGCCCGGAATACATTGGCGAGAGATGGAGGTTTTCTAAAACAATTTTTTGAGTTTCCAGATTGGTATACGTGATGTAGCAGGGAACCTGAGGCAGTTTTGGTCCTAGGGGTGGATCATAGGAGAAGCAGACCCCATCATCACCCGGTTGCGCTTCCATCTGGGAAAAATCGACACTGCGCCGGTTAATTCGAGGAGGTGTTCCCGTTTTAAGCCGTCCCAAACGAAATCCAAGCGCTTCTAGGTGAGCAGACAAGCCAATAGAGGGTTTGTCTCCCGACCTACCGCCTGCAAATTGAGTGCTGCCGATGTGGATTAGGCCTCGCATAAAGGTTCCCGAAGAGACAATCACTGTTTTTCCGCTATAGGCGATCCCCTCTAGAGTCGCAACACCTACAACGCGTTGATTTTCAACAATTAACGACTCGATCGTGCCTTGTTTGATGTAGAGATTAGGAGTGAGTTCGAGGAGGTGCTTCATCATGGAAGCGTAGGCAAATTTATCTGTTTGCGTGCGTGGAGACCAGACGGCTGGGCCTCTGGACGCATTAAGCATGCGGGATTGAATCCCTGTTTGATCAGCAACCTTTCCCATGAGTCCGCCTAAAGCATCGATCTCCCGAACGATATGCCCTTTGGCAGTTCCCCCAATTGCCGGATTACAGCTCATCTTGGCAATGGTGTCGAGATTCATCGTCAATAAAAGTGTGCGCGATCCCATTTTTGCAGCAGCATGCGCAGCTTCACAGCCTGCATGGCCAGCTCCGATGACGATCACATCATAATTTTCAGGATAAATCCACATGGTAATAGGTTGGATGTTGTGAGGAAAACGATAAACCTTGAGATATCTCAAGGCTTTAAGCTGTGAGGCGTTGCATTTTCAGCTATACTGTGGGGCGTTGAGTTTTTACGTTTTCAGCTGCGTGAAAGCCTCGCGGTTCCCCTATAAAAAGTGGGATTGTATTATTCAATACTAACCCACTTTTTATAGAGGAACCCCGAGAGCTTTGACGCAGCTGAAAACGTAAAAACTCAACGCCCCACAGTATACTTCAAAGCTCTCGGGTTTTAAGTCACGCTTAAGTTTTAAGGCTTAAAGGTGTTCCTTATTTTTTATGTCGGTCACGACGTCTTCTTTTTTTTCTCTTATGCTTAGCAATCTTAGACCGACGTTTTTTCTTAACAGATGACATGAAAACAGTGCTCCCTTATCTAAAGAAATATCATTTATAATGAATACGACATTTATAAGGCGTCTCCTAAAAAAAGTAAAGAGATTACAGAAGATATCTTTTTAGTGGGTAGAAAGAGTGAAATATTTACTTGTCAAGGAAGGGGTCCTCCTAGGTTTTTAGTCTGAATTTTGAGCGGATGAGGACTTGTTTGCCTTCGAAGGCAAATCCAAGATATAAAAGGCGCTTAACGCCTCGATCGATCAGTTCTGGTAGTGCTTTTCTTCGATTTGCTTGAGCGCGGATTCAACGGCCATTTCTAGGGTGATTTTTTCAAAACGGCCTACTTTTTTGAATTCCATAATGATGCCAAGCGCATTGGGGTTTTTAGGGATGTTCAAGACGTCATAGCGCCCAAGGCCGCTTTCTCGATTGGATTTAACTTCATATTGATCCTCTGCGCGGCAAACCCCGCCCTTTAGGGCGGGGTCAAGAGCGCCAACAGCGTAATTGGATTTTTGGCTAACATGGGGTTTGTTGCTGTTCAATGTATTGACGAATAATAGCTATTGGAGCGCCACCGCAGCTGCCAGCAAA
>CAMAVL010000083.1 GCA_945861735.1 Chlamydia trachomatis | reverse complement strand
TGCTACACTTTCGGCCGGCTGCGATACCCCATCTGCAGCGCCCGTCTCCTTTGGAATAGAAAAAACTATTCCCTCGTCATCGGTCGCTGCATCTAGGACATCTCGCTCGCCCGAAAATGCAGCATTTATTTTTGCCCTGTCCCTTAATAGAAGAGGACTCACATTTTCTTCCTTCCATTGGGGTTTCTTTTCATTCTTAACTAAAACAGGCTCTTCATTTTCCTCATCCAAAAAAACGGATTTTTCTTTGAAATCCGATAAAGAATCTAATTCCTTAAGAACATTTTCCACCTCTAAAACTGTCAATTCCTTTGAAGAAGGTCTTGGAAATAGAATTTTAATCGAGCGATTATCATCTGCTAAAAATTGAGGCATATCGCATAAAAGGTCTGACAACTTAATTTCTTCTATATATTCTTCCGATGCGCTGATAAATGCTTGGGTTACCAAACATTCCTGACCTCGCAAAAACTGTTCTGCGTAATAAGAGGCCAATACAGAATTATTTGGAAGGTCTGGACTTGACTCAAGCAGCCATAGACGCCTATGCAATTGGTTCTTTATATCTGCAAGTTCTTCATCGTAAAAACCCTCTTGTTTAATCTGCTTAATTTCCCAAAGAAGATAAGATAAAACATTAACACTTTTCTCCTCAGAGCTTAAAGCCGCCCCTTCAGCCGTATGAATACATACTTGATGCGGGTGCTCCCATCGTTGTTGAAGAGCCCGAGTACACCGCTCCATCCTCTGCTGAAAAAGCTCCTGTAAAAGAGCCTCCCTCCAATCCTGTTTTAAATCTGCATAGGTGGATAGCGCATTTTTCGGTGAAGCAAACTGAATGGATAGAGATACTTTTGATGTGTCGGAAACACCAATTTCAATAGGGTTGGACAAAGCCATTTCTTCCTTAGGAAGAAAGGTAAGCGAGGAAAACACATTGTCAATGGCCACTTGCACTCCAGAATGAATGCACTCTCCAACGGCAATAATTGCTATAGCATCTCCTGAAAAAACAGCATTTTTCTTATGGTTTATCATCTTAGAACCGGCAGTTTCTAGGATCATCTCGCTGCAATAGCGCAAAAACGCTTCAATCGATTCTCCATTTTCAAAAGGACCCTCTAGAGAACGGATCACCGGTTTTCCAGAAGCCGATTTCCAAACAACTTTCAATGCGATACTAGAAGAAGCTTTCTGCTGGATGAACGTCCTAATCCCATTATTTAAACGGGAAATGCAAATACTCTCCTCTTTTGGAAGTCGATCTGAAAGGGAAACTGCACCAATGAATGTCCACTGAGTTAAAAGGCAGATAATCAGTGGTTTAAAAATAGAAAGGCGCATTATTTTTTGTCCTCTTTTTGAAATAGATTCCGATGCGTTAGAATTTAATACAAAAAATTAATTTTATCCAATATTTTTTCTCGACTTTGTAACTTTTTCTGAGCGCATCTCGCCTGAGAGACTCTCTCAAGCGAGAGGGGCCAGAAAAAGTTGCAAAGTCGAGTTTTTATCCATTTCTGGTTTTTTTTAAACGCCTAAGCAGCTTAAATAAAAATACTTAAAATCAAAAACAATCGGCAATAAATCATTATTAAAAACAATCAGTATTACAAAATAAAAATAAATCTGTTTAAAATAATACTGAATAATCTGATAACATAAAATAAGAGATGGATTAGAAAATAAATGCCGCGTGACGAATGCGAGGAACGAGCGCTTGTCACACCCCAGGAGACCACAATGAAATATACCATTTTTTTATTCGGAGAAGCGGAAAGAGGAGCCTTTTGCACTCCCTTACTTTTAAAGTCCCTACCCGAACTCGCTGAAACATTTGGCAATCCTCCCGAGGAAAGCCTTGGAATTATGTATGGAGTGCAAGCTCTTTTATATGAGAAAGAATTGATTTACTACCGCGTGAAAGAAGAAGGCTTTAGCGTTTCGGATTACATGAAGGGATTAAGAGCTCTTGAGAACAAAGATCTCACTGTTGCAGCGGTATGCCTGCCAGGAGTTGGCGATAGTGAGATCATCGACGCAACAGCACACATCTGCAACAAGCGAAAAAGCTTTTTAATTTCTACAGAAAAGGATCTCTACGACTTTTTGACAAACGGATTTTAGTTTTATTTGTTAAAATAGTCATTCAACCCATCCGTTGTCGGCTTGAATCCCTTGTCCCCTTTTGCCCAGTTTGCAGGGCACACTTCGCCACTTTTTTCATAAAAGCGCAATGCTTCAACAATCCTTAAAACTTCATCAACGGACCTTCCTATCGGGAAATCATTGATCACTTGATGGCGTATGATCCCTTCCTTATCCATTAAAAATAGACCCCGATAAGCAATTCCATCCTCTTCTTTTAAAACCTGGTAGCTCTTCCCAATCGATTTATTCAAATCTGAAACGATAGGATAAGAAATCCCTTGGATCCCTCCCTTAGACTTTGGTGTATTTAACCATGCGCAATGGGAAAATGGGCTATCTACAGAGCATGCAATCAACTGCGTCTCTAGTTTTTCAAATTCACTTAAACGCTCTTGGAAAGCATGAAGCTCCGTTGGGCAAACAAATGTAAAATCCAATGGATAGAAAAAGAAAACGACATAGTTGCCCAAAAAATCTTGGAGTGAAAAACTCTCAACAATCGATCCATCAACGACTGCTTTTGCTTTAAAATGAGGGGCTTTTTTCCCAATTAATAAATGATCCATACATCATCCTTTATCTGTTGAATTTTTCTTTTGCATGAGCCAGCCAGGGTTCCTCACCAATTGAGGTTGAATCCCCATGGCCTGGATATACACGCGTTTCTTTCGGTAAAATGGAGAGTTTTTTTAACGATTCCCACATCAATTCAGGGCGAGCTGTTGAAAAGCTCAAATTACCGATTGTTCCACGAAATAAAGTATCTCCTGAAATCAAGGTCTTTTCGTCCGGCAAATAAAAACATACACATCCAGGGGTATGTCCTGGAGTATGAATCACTTGAATCGCAAGCTCTCCTAAGGGGATGATCTGCCCATCGACTAAAAAGCCGTCTGGGGCCACTCCATCCACCGGAAGAAGAAGGGGAAGGCGATCTGATCCCGGGGCTTTTAAGTTCTTTTCATCTTCCTTATGAATATATATGGGGACTTTGAGTTTTTTTTTCAAAAGAGCAGCATCACCGATATGGTCCCAATGAGAATGAGTCAATAAGATCATCTGGATAGAAAGAGACAGTTCCTTTGCTCTCTCAATGATGAGATCCGAGCTCTCAAAAGGAACATCAATGACTACAGCTTGTCGCGTCTGAGAGCTGGCGAGTAAATAGGCGTTTGTGTCAACTGGGCCTGCAGTAAAAGCTTCTAAAATCATTAGATCTCTTGTGAATTAAAAAAGAAATTGCACCGGAGAGGATTCGAACCTCCGACCTCTCGGTTCGTAGCCGAGTGCTCTATCCAGCTGAGCTACCAGTGCATAAAAAGAGACACCTATTGTGATTAAACTGACGATTTTGAGCAAGAGGATAAAAACCGCTCCCCTTTACGAAGAGCGGACCCTTATACCACATCTTACATCATGTCCATACCACCCATACCACCCATACCACCCATACCACCCATTCCGCCCATTCCGCCCATGCCATCCATCGGCGAGCCAGCTTTCGCTTTAGGTTGAGGCTTATCAGTAATCATCGCAGCGATAGTAATTAACAGTCCAGAAACAGATGCCGCATTGGTAAGAGCGCTCTTTGTGACTAGAACAGGATCGATCACACCTTCTTTAAGAAGGTCGCCAAACGCATCTGTTAACCCGTTGTATCCAAAAGAGCCTTCTTTCTCAAAAACCTTCTCGGCAATGAGATTACCAGGCTTTCCACAGTTATTAGCAATAGCTGTAGCCGGAGCAAAAGCAGCTTCTCGAATAATGTCCACGCCGATTTTCTCATCCCCTTGAAGCTTCAAGCTGTCTAATGCTCTAACAGCTCTTAATAGAGCAACGCCTCCGCCTGGAACAATCCCTTCGGCAACAGCAGCTCTTGTCGCATGAAGAGCATCTTCAACGCGCGCTTTTTTCTCTTTAAGCTCCGATTCCGTAGCAGCTCCTAAATTAATGACAGCAACGCCGCCAGAGAGTTTTGCCAAGCGCTCTTGGAGTTTATCTTTGTCATAATCAGAGGAGCTATTGGAGATCTCTGCTTTTACTTGAGAAATTCTCTCTTGAATCTTTTTGGATTGGCCAGCTCCATCGATAATGATCGATACGTCTTTTCCAATTTTGATCTTTTTAGCGCTTCCTAAAACTTCGAGACCAACATCTTCTAGTTTAAGACCAACATCTTCCGTAACAAGTGTTCCACCCGTTACAATTGCAATATCTTCAAGTATCGCCTTGCGTCGATCCCCAAAAGCTGGCGCTTTTACGGCACATAAAGACAGACCACCTTTTAGTTTATTCACAACAAGAGTTGCCAAGGCTTCTGATTCCACATCATCTGCGATAATCAAAAGGGGTCTTTGTCCTTTTTCCATTACTTTTTCTAAGACAGGAACGATATCGCGCGCGCTGACAAGTTTTTTATCTGTAATTAGGATCAGCGCATTGTCTAGCTCAACTGTCATTTTCTCTGCATTTGTAATAAAATATGGAGAGAGATAGCCTTTATCAAATTGCATCCCTTCGACGACATCGAGTGTTGTATCAATTCCTTTTGCTTCTGTCACAGTAATACTGCCGTCTTTACCGACTTTTTCCATTGCCTGCGCAATAATTGCACCAATTTCCGGATCGTTATTTGCTGAAATCGTGGCTATTTGCTTCACTTCTTCCGGCTTGCTAATTTTAGTCGCAAGTTTATCCAAAGCTTCATTCATTTTTTCTACAGCTTTGTCAATACCACGCTTAACGCTCATAGGATCCGCGCCGGCGATTACGTTTTTGACACCTAAGCTATAAATCGCTTCTGCCAAAACAATCGCAGTTGTTGTTCCATCACCCGCGACATCAGATGTTTTAGAGGAAGCTTCTTTCACTAGCTGAGCGCCCATATTCTCAAATTTATCTTTCAGAATGATCTCTTTAGCAACTGTGACTCCGTCTTTAGTAGACAGAGGAGCTCCAAATCCTTTATTAATCATCACGTTGCGTCCCTTTGGACCTAAAGTAACAATCACAGCTTTAGAAAGAGTCTTCACCCCTTTAAGGATCGACTTCAGCGCTTCTTCATTAAATTGCAGCATCTTTGCCATAGTCTTTTATCTCCAAAATTGTTTTACGATTGTACCAATACACCCAAAATATCATCTTCAGACATAATCAAATAATCCGCTTGGGCATCATCCGTTTTCACTTCTGTTCCTGCGTAAGCGCCAAAGAGAACGCAATCGCCAATGCTCACATGCATCTGTTTCATTTTTCCAGCATCATCGAGTTTTCCAGGACCTACCGCGACAACTTCGCCCTGCTTCGGTTTTTCTTTTGCAGCGCCAGGAAGAAGAATGCCCCCTTTACTCAATTTCGCCTCAGAACGTTTAATCATCACTCGATCGCCTAACGGCTTAATATTTTTCGTAGACATTTTTCAATTCTCCTTATAAGGATTTAGTTTTCTTCAGAAAAAACAAATAATACTCGCAAATCTCATTTTTTGTCAATAAATCCCCACCCGGTTTTTAGCATCTAGGGCAATTGAGTGCTAAAAAACTAGTACAATAAATATTTCTTTCTCTCTTCCCGAAAGGCCTCCCTTTCCTCTTTGTGAAAGCGGATAAGCTTCCATGCGACATATTTTTCTCCGAGGATCAAAGAAAACATCTCTTCATTGCCATTTGCCTTACAAAACATCTCTTTTTTGGATTTTTGAACACTTTCAAGCAAAGGCTGGACTTGGGCTGGGTATAAATTTTTTAATAATCCAATTAACATATATTGGACGGCTAGAGGGCGATAGAGATGCTCATTGGTAATGACAATCATGACCCCCTGACAATCTTTTTCTTTATAAATTCCGTAAAACGGGCGATAAAAGAAGGGAATAAACGAAACGCCTGGCAATTTTTGCAGGTTGAGCTGATCAGAAAGCTCCTGAGCCTTAATCCATGGAGCCCCAATGACTTTAAAGGGAAGAGTGTATCCAACTCCAATATTGACAATTCCAAGTTCCCCCAAAATCCCTGTAGAAGCATAAAAAAAGGCGCTATCCGCCTCTGGAATATGCGGGCTTGTCGGAACCCAGTGCAGCCCGGTATCTTTATAAGACATCGATCGCTTCCAGCCGCGCATGCAAATCACTTTCAGCGAGCACCCGACTGCATACTTCTCATTAAAGTATCTTGCAAGCTCCCCAACTGTCATCCCATGGCAATAAGGCACATTGACATATCCGATGTACGAGCGCCATTTCTCTTCCATCATTGGACCATCGACTGTAATCCCATTAATCGGATTTGGCCGATCTAAAACAATCACTGGGATTTTTTTCTTAGCTGCCTCTTCCATCATGTAAAAAAGGGTCGTCGTATACGTATAACTACGCGATCCGATGTCTTGAATATCATACACCAATACATCGATCCCTTTTAACATCGCCTCCGTTGGACGGCGCACTTTTCCATGCAGGCTATAAATGGGGATCCCAAGTTTTCCCTTCTTATGTCCCACGAGCTCCGATGCGTAAGCCTGTCCAGAAATCCCATGCTCTGGAGAAAAGAGAGCGACGAGTTGCACACCCTCTGCTTGCTCTAGAAAAAGATCAATTGTCGCAACGAGCCCACTATTAACACCTGTTTGATTGGTAATGAGTCCAACGCGCTTACCTTTGAGCTCAGAAATCAGTCCATCTTGAAAAAACACATCCACACCCAATTCGACCTTAGCCGCAAAACAGGGGTGAGCGAGGAGAAGAAATACAAGAGAGGCTAGAAATTTAAGTAGCATAAAACCTGCAGGATAAGCAATTGACAAAGCAAATGCTTACCACGCCTCACAGAAAAAGTATATGTTAAAAATTGTTGCTGAAAATATAGAGAATCTACGAGTGTAGAAATATGAAATACAAACTCCCAAGACCCGTTTTTACTCCCATTTTGCGCCGCATCATTTCCAGAGAATTGCGCAAGCAAAAATTCACCTTTCTAAAAGCATGTAAACAAACGCTAAAAGAACTCGCTCTTGTTTCAAAAGCAATTGAGAGCAAAGGACTTCCCCATTACCTCATATGCAAAAAATTACCACACCACTTAGGGCGTGGAATTTTTTTACATCCCAATGCCGATCCCATTTTAAAAGGACACGCCATTGCTTCTTACTCTGGAGAGGTTTCTTTAATTAGGCAAAGTGAACCTGATGATGGCTCCTATGCTTTTACTCCACTTATGGAGATCCACTTAACGAGAGAAGAACAATCTCTTTTCGACAAAGCCGGCCCCTACCGCTCGCAGCGTCTCTATGCATTAAAAATTGATGCAATGAAAGGCGGAAATTTAACGCGCTTCATCAATCATTCTGAAAAACCAAACGTTCGAGCAGATATCATCAGCATTCCTAGAAACGCCTATGGCCTCACCCCTGCAGCCGTAGAAATTGTCTATACAGCCAAAAGAACCATCCATCCGGGAGAGCAGCTCCTCGTCTCCTATGAAGCTGGAGGAAAATCCTACTGGAGAGCGCTAAATATTAAGCCATTTCCAATGACCGCTAAAACGCTACACCTCAATAAAGCACTGAAAATTATTGAAAAATAAATATTGTCTAACTTGACAAAGTCACATTAGACTTCTTGCATAACCTCTTCTCCGTGCCCGTGTGCGATTAGTATTTTTTCTGAGCCATTTTAACCAACATGGATACTATACGAATCAATAATTCGCGTCCTTTTGTATAAAGAATTTATCCGGGAACGGGCACGGAGAAGAGGTTATGCAAGAAGTCTAATAAAAACAACCTTCCGATTCAACCTAAAAATGAATCTCCTAAAGTCATTGAACCCACTCAAAAAAGTAGCTTTGAAAAATAAGACAAAATATCGAACAAAAAAAACGCTGTGACGAACGCGAGGAACTAAGCTTTTGTCACAGCCCGGGATAAGCCTCTAGCAACTGATTAAAATCGGACGCCCTAACGGATGTATAAAACATCGGCTGGCCGCCGACCAAGGAACAAAATCCAATGGGGAGAAGAGCCCAAGAAGACTAGAAGACCCAAGGACCTAAAAAAACTTCCTCACACCCCCAGCCCCGTCGCTGGGACCGTCAAAGGTGTCGTGGACGATGAGGCCGGCGGAGGAGAAGGCCCCAATTGCCAAGGGAGTGCTACCTATCCGCTCTAAACAACGCATGAAGGTCCATGGAACTTCGCCGCAAAGACGCACACCTGACGCCATATATGTTAAAAAGAGAAGCGTCATCGCTTCAAGTAATTGGGGCAATTCACATCCCGCTGCCATTACTCGGTCTCTTTGAACGCCATAAGACTTATATCTGCTTTCACTCAAAACAGAGTTTGAAATTACGAATGTATAGGATTCATTAACAGGCATATCCCCGAGCTCT
>CAMAVL010000082.1 GCA_945861735.1 Chlamydia trachomatis | reverse complement strand
GAGCGAGATGTCCTAGATGCAGCGACCGATGACGAGGGAATAGTTTTTTCTATTCCCAAGGAGACGGGCGCTGCAGATGGGGCATCGCAGCCGGCCGAAAGTGTAGCAGTTGTTTTTGCTAAGTCCCTAAGTAGAGATGGGGAAAAGCCTAGTATATTAAGGGCTAATTCAGATCTAGAGCTGTTTCATCAGCTCCACTTGTCCGAATCAGATAGGGGCAATATTCATAGCATTATTAGCACGGTCGCAGACAAAAACATTGTAGAATTAGTTTTCAAGAAAAGGGAATTAGAAAAAAAAGGGAAAAAGATCGATCATGTGCATCCATTAAGATTTATAGGGTATATTATTGCGGATCATCATCTTCACAAATGTTTGCGTGAGATCAAAAATAGTTCCTTTAAGTGGGACAACGTTATTGGCGGATTTAGCAAAAAAATGAAAGAAGAGAGTTCTCGAAATAATATAATGATGTATGTTCCAGGGTTTTCTGGCATGCTAGATGTAGATCCTAATCAAGTAACTGCCTTTATTGAGCGGCATGATTGGGCTGGTCTCGTGCGGTTCCTGATTAAATAAAAAGGGAATTGCAAAACTTACTTTGAACTCGGCTTTGTACATTTTTGTGCCCCGATTGCTGAATAGGCAGGCGGGGCACAAAAACGTACAAAGTCGAGTTGAACCCAAGTTCACCAAATGTAGTTTTGCAATTCCATTTAAAGATGAGAGTTAAAATTCATGAGTAAAAAGAAATGTGGTAATAATAAAAAAGACAAACCTTTGAAGCCCCCTTTTTTAAGCAGAGTCTCGTTTAATTATTTGTTTTTTGGCTCGTATTTTTTTATCGCTTCTTTTATTCATGTATTTCACGTTCTTTTAATCGAGCCTACAGCATCCTTTTCTCGATGGTTTTTTATTATTTATTCTATCGCTCAATGTGCTTTAGAGACGATCATTCTAATTATTTGTGCAAGTCTCATCAAAAGATTTTTGCCGAAGTTTTTTTATCTCTTGTTTATTTGTTTCATCTTTATCCTGTTTTTAAGTCATGTCATTGATTTTCCGATGATCCGCTTAATGGACATGTCTTTTTGGTATGCTCTCAATTTTATTTCCCAAGAGAGTTATGCAAATATTATCGAATTACTCTATGCAAGTAATGTTTCGCTGCTCATTTGGGGCGCTGGGATCGTTCTGGCTCTAGTGATTCTTTTAGGAGGGGTTTTCGTCCATCGCCTTACAGAGAAGTGGACGGAGAAGTATCCGTGTTACGTAACGTATCCTTTTTTAGTTGCCGTTTTAGGCGTTATTAGTTTTTTTATTTTTAATTTGGAATCTTCCACCAAGCACTTAATTAGCTTGTCCCAATTTGAAATGTATGAGAAGACCCTTGGTTGGAAAACGACTTTTGCTCCCCCTCCCTCTAAATATATCGCTTTAGATCGACTTCTTAAAGAACCTGAAAGTGAAAATCTTGTTTTATCGCGATTAGATCCGAAATTGGGCGCTCTAGCTAAAAAACCAGATATTTATTTATTTGTAATAGAAAGCTTGAGAGAGGACTACATCACAGAAATCAATACACCAGAACTCCATCGCTTTAAACAGAATAACACCTCCTTTGATCTTGCGCTTTCTAATGCGAATGCAACGCATGTTTCTTGGTTTTCACTCTTTTATTCCCAATACCCTCTCTATTGGGGGAAGCTTAACCCCGGTAATTGGAAAAAAGGAAGCATTCCTCTTCAGATGCTCAAGCAAATGGGGTACACCATTCATGTTAGCTCTTCTTCTAGATTGGGATATTATCAAATGGATCATTTGATTTTTGGAGAAGAGTGCTATTTGGCAGATTCTCTCTACACATTAGACGATTCTGATCTAGAAGAGTCCTACCAAAGAGATCAGATGGCCATGAATAAGGTGTTAGAGAAGATGGGGGATACTAAAAACTGCTCCGGACGGGTCTTTATCGTCTTTCTTGATGCGAGTCACTTAGATTATAGTTGGCCTAAAGAAACAGGTAGCATATTTGTTCCGTTTGAAGAAAAAATCAACTATTTTAAAGCCGCTGTTACGAACGACTCAGTAGAAAGGATTCGTAATCGGTATCGCAATTCCCTTTATTTTATCGATTCTCTTTTTGGAGAGTTTTTTAAGAAATTAGATTGCTGTAAGGGGGGCAAAGAGTCGATTGTAGTGATTACTGGAGATCATGGAGAGGAGTTTTATGAACAGGGGCATCTCTTTCATGCTTCAGATTTAAGTCGTCAGCAGACTCATGTCCCCCTTTACTATAAGCTGCCAGAGAGCTTTTCGGCGTATACTAAGCCGTCAATGACATGTCATATGGATATTTTTCCGACGCTATTACATTGCTTAACCGGAGTGGATTCTTTTGAAGGCATTTTACAAGGTCAATCCATCTTTAAAGAAGAGAGATGGCCTTATGTGATTGCTGCGCGATTTAATGCCAGTCGTACTCCCTATAAATTTTTTATCCACAATGGTTTAGAAAAAGTAACAGGTCGATTTAGTAACGATCGGAATATTTTTCAATCTAAAAAAATTCATATTTTATCGACTAAAAACCTTCTCGATGAAAATATCATTATCGATATGCAGGTGCTTCAGGGGCGTTTTAATGAGGCTTTAGATAGGATGTGTGGTTCAAATCAATGAGAAGAAAGATACTGTTATTATTTTTTTTCATATCACGATCTCTTTTTGCTGGTCATTCCTCAATTGAAATGGACTGTCCTCAAGATCGCATTTCAGAAAAAGTTCCTTGGAGAAATCGAATGCGTTTAATCGCATTGAACAATGTGGATGAATTTCTCAATTGGAGTTTATCCCCTTCTTTGCGCTCTTATGCTTTGCAAGAGCTTGTTAAAATGACTACATATCGCGATCCTATTCGAGGAATGCGCGAGTTTAATTGCTTGCATGGGTACTTTTCTCTTTTTCGACCCCTTCTTGGAAAAGTTTCCAAAAACAGAGAAGATCTAGATATTATGCGAGAGTGTTTTTTGATGATCGATCAAAAAATGACAAATCCTGAATTAAAGCGCCTTGCGACTGCAGAAATCTTAAGTAAAGTCCTGGCGTATCGAGATTTGAGGATGGGGGATCGATTTGCTTTTACTTCCCAAGACCTAGATGGGAATGATTTTTTAGCATCTTATCAGGTTTCCCGTATTTTTAATCTCTGGCATGGGATGCCGGCCTTTGGGCTTATTCCAGACGGCAAAGGAGCTCCCATTTTACTCTTTCGCGGAACTGATTTTTCTTTGGACTCGCAAAGAGGGTGGGCTTCTTTAATGAGTGATGTGGATCCAGGAGGTTCCGGCTTGTTTGCCTTTGAACATGCCCAGCCTCAAATCCGAGCTTGGCTTAAAGCGGTATCGGAAATGCATGGCAAAGTGCGCGTTTTGGGCTTTAGTTTAGGAGGAACTCTTGCTGCTTATACATTCATCTTTGAAAATGAGTGGATGAGTGATGAGCCTTCATTTGGATTTAATTTGCCTGGAGTTTCAGAAAAGGTCTTAAAAAAATGGAACACTCTTTCTTCGACGCGTCAGGCGTGTTTTATGAGTTATGTCAATCGAGGGGATTCTGTCTCTAAAGTCGGTAATCTTTTTGGCTCCGTCTATGAATTTTCAATTGGGGTCCCCATGAAACCCGTTACTGCACATACCCGTTTAATCACAGCGGATAGGATCTTTTTTCAGATGGCAGTGGATGTCGAACAAGAGAATCAATCACGCCATGCACATTAGATCCAACTGATCTTCGATTTCGAGCAGACGATTGTACTTAGCAACGCGGTCAGTGCGAGAGAGTGACCCTGTCTTGATTTGACCTAAATTCATTCCCACCGCAATGTCTGCGATACTCGTATCTTCTGTTTCTCCAGATCGATGAGAAATGATTGTTGCATAACCATGGGCTTTGGCAAGTGCTATTGTGGCAAGAGTTTCTGTTAAGGTGCCGATTTGATTGAGTTTAATGAGAATCGCATTGGCTATTCTTTCATCGATCCCCTTTTGAAGGAATTGGGGATTAGTCACAAAAAGGTCGTCCCCCACAATTTGAATCGTTCCTTTCATGTGACTTGTGAATCGTTTCCAGCCGTCCCAATCATTTTGATCGAGCCCATCTTCAATCGAGTCGATCGGATAGTGTGCGCAGAGCTTTCCAAGATAAGCAATGTGATCATGTAAAGAGCGTTGAATATAGGGTAGGGAGCGCTCTTGCCTCTTCTTTTCTATGTAGGAATGGGTCACGGGATCAAAGAATTCAGAGGCCGCACAGTCAAGGGCTATTGTAAAATCCACTTTGGGCTTATACCCTGCTTTTTCAATGGCGTGCAGGATGAAATCAAGCGCTTCTTCGTTGGAATTTAAGTTGGGCGCAAATCCCCCTTCATCGCCAACAGAGGTTATATGTCCTTCTTTTTTTAAGAGGCTTTTAAGCATGTGAAAGACCTCAGCTCCAGAGCGGATCGCCTCATGAAAAGAAGGAGCTCCGATGGGGCGGATCATAAATTCTTGGAAATCGAGAAGGTTATCTGCATGAGCGCCTCCATTGATGATGTTCATCATAGGGATCGGAAGCTTCGAGCCTTTTCCTAAGTAGCGATAGAAGGGGAGTTTTTGAAAGGCAGCCGCTGCTTTTGCGACAGCTAAAGAGATCCCAAGGATGGCATTTGCTCCATATTTGGATTTATTGGATGTTCCATCGGCTTCGATCATTAAATGATCGATCTCAGATTGCAGAAGGACATTTTTTCCAATAAGAAGTTTTGCAAGAGGACCATTCACATGGGCTACAGCTTTTAGAACCCCTTTGCCGCCATAGCGCTTGGGGTCATGATCGCGCAGCTCAACAGCTTCATGCTCTCCAGTTGACGCTCCAGAGGGAACTGCCGCTTTCCCAACGGATCCATCAGATGTTGTTGCGATGACCTCTAATGTTGGATTTCCTCTGGAGTCGAGGATTTCTAAAGCGTGGATGGATCGAATTTCAGACATAATTAATCCTAAGGGGTTGTAAGAAAATAACTTTTACAGTTCTATAGGGAAAAATCGATTCATCTATTAGACCTCTTTCGAAATTCCATTTGCTCGCTAAAATCGTTCTTTTTGGCATTTCCAAAACCATCTTTTTCGGCCATGTGCAAGCACATGGCTCTCAAAAGATGATTTTGGACCTGCTCAAAAATTATCGATTTTTTCGAGCAAATGGAATTTCGAAAGAGGTCTATTAGACCTCTTTCGAAATTCCATTTAGCAATTGCGGGAGGTTACGCAAGAGGTCTATTGAGCATTTTCCCTTGCAGGGGTAGAAAAAACCTCTGCTGCGGAAAAACACTCAAAATCTAAACCGTTTTTCTCCTATATAACTGTAAAATTTATTTTCTTACAATCCCTAACGGTGACGATGTTCTTCCGATAAAGAGGCTATTAAAGCGCAATAAGAAGCAAAGCGCAAGGGGGAAATTGCCCCTGTTTCAGCAGCTTGTTGGACGGCGCATTGAGGTTCATTGATGTGGGAGCAATTTCTATAGCGACACTTAGGACTTAAGTCGGTGATTTCAGAGTAGTAGGATGCAAGATCGTGAGGCTCTAAATCCCATAATCCAAAACTCTTAATGCCCGGTGTGTCGATGCAAAATCCGCCAGATCCAAGAGGAATGAGCTGCGTTGTCGTTGTCGTATGAGAGCCTTTGCGCGTGCTCTGAACAATTGGGCCAATGGCAAGAGATGTGGAAGCTATGAAGTTAATGAGAGAGGATTTCCCAACGCCTGATTGCCCAGAAAACACAGAAACTTTTCCCTGCATAATGGCCTTAAGCGCATCCAGCCCTTCTAAGGTCACGCTACTTACAGAAATCACTGGAATATCAAGAGCTGTATAGGTTGCAACAAATTCTTCGTAGAGGGCTTTTTCTTTAGCAATCATTTCAGCATCAATCCCCTCTGGAGGGTGGGATAAAAAATCGATTTTATTCAGAACGATGACGGGCTTCATGTTTCCTTTAATTGCTGCAATGATATAGCGATCGATGAGGAAGGGTTTGAGTAGTGGAATAAAAAGAGAGCAGGTGATCAATACCTGATCGACATTTACTGCAATGAGCTGCTCTTTATTGCGGCACAGGTTATCGGCTCGAGAAAGAATAGAAAAGCGCTCTTCTACTAAAGCAATGGATCCGAGGTTAGTCATGCTTGGTTCGAAACGAACAAAATCGCCGACGGCAACGAGATTTTTCATCCGCGTTTTAATTTGCTTTAAAGCACCTTTTAAAGAGCAGATCCATTCTTTCCCCTCGCTTTCAACGATGATCCCCTCGGGAACAATTGCGATAATGCGCCCTCTTAAGAGATGTTCCTTCGCATCAATTGGATTCTGCTGGAGCTGTTTTTTGAGTTGATCCTGATCCGTTTTTTTAAATTGAGAGCGATCCCGATCGGTTGCAATTTTACGCTCCTTCCGATGGATTTTACGATCTTTTGAGTGAAAATCTTCTTCTAAATGAAATACGTGATCGTCTTTTCTCATTCAAGGCCTCTTAAGCAGGTACATTAAAATAGCGCCGGCTGCCGTGACATTCAAGGATTGCATCATTTGAATCGGGATTTTAATGGCTTGTCCAGAAGCTTTAAGATCTTGATTTGCCCCATGAGCTTCGTTTCCAAGAACTAAGGCAAGTGTTGGGGGCGGCGTCAATGTATCCACTGCGTCTCCATCCACATCTGCAATGAAGAGATCCATCTGATTCTCTTTGAGAAGAGTGTAGAGCTCCTCATAAGAGCCTTGCTTAAAAGGGATCTTGAACGTAGCTCCCCTGGCAGCTCGTAGCGCCTTTTCATTAAATGGATCGGTCGATCCGGGTGTTAAAAAAATCCCTTCCCATCCTAAACTTAAAGCCGAGCGAAATAGAGTTCCTAAATTCCCGGGATCTGAAATTTGATCGAGAATAAGCAATGACTTTTTTTCAAAAAGATTAGAGTCCTCTAGGATCTCGATCTCAGCAGCAATGGGCTCTGGATTTTGAAGGGCTGTGACTTTTTTGAGAATTGCGTCGGAGACGATAAATGTTTCTTGAGATTGGATTGGGACAGCAGGTGTATAGCCATCTCCTAGTAATAATTTTTTGATTCGATGCGTTTGAGAAATCTCTTGAATGAGCTTGATGCCAGAAACGAGAACCGAGCGATTTTCCGCCCTTAGAGCTTTATCTGTGCGCAATTGTGCTAAATATTTGATTATAGGGTGCTGCAAGCTGCTGATTTCTTTTCCTTCCATCGACGCCTCGTTTTATTTTCACAAAGATTATACCCTTTTTCTAATTAGAGCTCCAGCTCGACTTTAATGAAATTGGGGCGTCTATTAAAATTTAATGCATGCTTTAAATCCATTGCATCTGGAATTTTTTCCTGGTATTGTCTAACTCTAATTTTAAGAGGGGTGCGGGTGCGAAAGAAGCGTAGATCTGTTGTTCAAACGTTTGCCATTGTTCTGTTTCCTGTTATTTTGCTGGGAATTGGTTTGTTCCTGTGTTGCCATAAAAATGGCTTCAGTATGCACAAAATTTCGTCGCAGCTGAGCTACAGCGACCAGTGGAACGGTGCTGTCGATTATGGACAAGAAAGAGAGCTTGTTGATGAAGTCTTTGAGCAGCCTTTTTATTACTTGAGTTCGGGTCAGCAATGTTATGCGTTCATTAGCAAGGATCAAAAATACGTTCTCAAGTTTTTTAAAATGCACAAATTAATACCAAAGACTTGGATCCAGGATTTTCCATCTTCTCTTTTTAGAAATGCGCGATTTAATGATGTGCAAAAAAAGAAATATGTGTTGGAGAGCACGTTTGCCGGGATTAAAGTAGCTTTTGATTACTTAAAAGATCAATCCGCGTTGATCTATATTCATTTGAATAAAACAAAGCATCTGAAAAAAAGAGTTCAGGTTTTTGATAAGTTAGGGGTTAGATTTGACATTGATTTGGATTCTAAGGAATTTATTGTGGATGCGACGGCGGAACTTCTCTACCCGCGTCTATTGAGATTAAGTGAGTTGAAAGACGAGGAGAAGATTCGCCAGTCGGTGCTTTCTCTTTTTGATCTCATAGCAACGCGATGTCAGAGGGGGTTTGCAGATCAAGAGCTCGTTATTTGGAACAATTATGGGTTCATAGGAGATTGCGCTGTTTTAATTGATTGTGGGAAGCTTTTTGCTGATAGCGAAATTGTTTATTCACATAACTATAAAAGAGAAATTGTGAACGTATGTGAAGCGATCAATGATTGGGCTCAGAAGAATTGCCCAATGGTTTCTCCGATTCTTCAAAAGGAATTGCAGTGTTATATACTGCTCGTAGCTGAAT
Organism: Chlamydia trachomatis; assembly: GCA_945861735.1. GTDB lineage: Bacteria > Chlamydiota > Chlamydiia > Chlamydiales > Rhabdochlamydiaceae > CAMAVL01. Next base: position 185 of record CAMAVL010000082.1, on the reverse strand, counting down.
CTGAGAATTTCAAGTAGCTCCGAGTAAGATGTTGTTTATCCTGAGTTTACCACGACCGACCTTCAAAAAAAAGTAAATCGTTCTGCGTAAGCCACTTGTGATTTTTTTTCAAAAAATTTAAGTCTAAGAATCGATTGCTCTTAAAATTTATTCTCACTACGAATATAATGTTTTTTTATTAAAAA
>CAMAVL010000081.1 GCA_945861735.1 Chlamydia trachomatis | reverse complement strand
AACAATATGGGGCGACTTAAGATCGACGATCCCCGGGGCTTTGGCGCGGTCCAAATTCCAAGTTGCTGACCGAGTTGGGTATAAGTCGCACAATATTAACAATATAGGGCGACTTATGATCGGCGATCCTCGGGGCTTTGGCGCGGTCCAAATTCCAAGTTTCAGGCCGACTGCAGTATATTTTGATGCAAACAAGGACCATTGAGTGACTACTCTCCTTCCTAAAGAAAGGGGCTCTCAGGCCATCTAATCCGAGAGCCAAAATATTCTGTAGCTAAACTTTATGCCGGTCAATAAAAGATTCTGCTAAGGCGATGTGCTCGGGCAGGTCAATTCCAAAGGCCTCATGCTGAGTCTCATGTACTTGGATTCTCAAATTGTGGTAGAGGAATCGCAGTTGCTCGAGTTGTTCTGCAAGTTCGATTTCGCAAGGGTTAAGTGTGGAAATTTTTTGAAGCGCTTCCCGTGTAAAGGCGTACATCCCGATATGCTTAAAGAAAAGTTTGTGCTCTCCTGGGGACAGATCGCGGTAATGGGGGATGACGCTGCGTGAAAAATAGAGAGCAAAGCCTCGGGTATCGCAGACGACTTTAGCGATATGGGGACTTTGGATTTCTTCTAATTTAGAGATCTTTTTTTTCAGTGTCCATATGTCGCTTGGGGTCTCTTCAACGGATTGGAGAAGATCATCGATCATATGGGAGTGAATAAAAGGCTCATCCCCTTGCCAGTTCACCCAAATGTCTGCATCGATCCATTTGTTTTGTATCACTTCCACGAGGCGATCTGTGCCAGAGGGGCAGTGCTCAGAGGTCATAAAGTATTTGCCATTGAAACTCTCGACAATTTCCTTTACTTCTTCGGAGTCAATTGCAAAAGCGATTTCATCAAAGAGTTTGACTTGGGTAGCTCTTTCCCATACCCATTGCAGAAGAGGTTTGCCTTTTAAAGAGCTGAGCATCTTTTGGGGAAATCGAGTGGACTTGAGTCTAGCTGGGATAATACAGGCAATTTTTTTCTGTCCGATCATAAGAGTTGTAACCTTTCAGGATGTTTTAAATACCAGGTAATTGTTTTGACGATCCCGGATGAAAAGTCGTGGGATGCACTCCAACCGATTTCAGATTGGATTTTACGACTGTCGACGGCATAGCGCAAATCGTGGCCTTTCCGATCAGGTGTAAATGTAATGAGTTTGCGATAGCTGTCTGAGGATTCATTTTTTAGAAGAGAAAAATGATCGATGATGGTGTGCAATAGATCGATGTTTTTTCTTTCACAATCTCCTCCGATTGTATACGAGAGGCCGGGTTGTTTTTTTTTTAAGATCATCCAGACAGCTTTGGAATGGTCGTCGACAAAGATCCAGTCGCGTACATTTTCACCAGTGCCATAAACGGGTAGTGGTTTTTTATGGAGACATCCTGCAATCATTCGAGGGATAAATTTTTCCACATATTGGAACGGGCCATAATTATTGGAGCAGTGGGAGATGCTTGTCGATAGGTTGTAGGTGTGTGCATAGGCTCTGACAAAGTGATCAGAGGCGGCTTTCGATGCAGAATAGGGGGAGTTTGGTTGATAGGGAGAGATTTCTGAGAACTTGCCTTCTTTTGAAAGAGAGCCAAATACTTCATCTGTAGAAATGTGGTGGAAATGGATGTGGGGGTGGCGTTTAATGACGTCCAAAAGAGCAATTGTTCCTCCGACATTTGTTTCATAGAAGAGATGGGGCGTTGCGATGCTCCGATCGACATGGGTTTCAGCCGCGAAATGGACGATGGTATCGATTTGGTGTTCGATGCATAATTTTTCAACAAGCGCTTGATCTGCAATGTCCCCTTTCACAAAAGTGTAGCGTTCATCGTGAGCTACTTCTAAAAGATTATCGGTATTTGCGGCATAGGTAAGCAGGTCAAGATTGACAATTTGTTGTAGAGAAGCGATCTCTTTTAATCCATAGCGGATAAATGAGGACCCGATAAAGCCGGAGCCTCCAGTAACAAGGATATTAGAGCTCATGGGATAAGTACTCCGCGATTGCCTCTTTCCAGTGACGAGGCGCACTTTTGAGTTTAGTCAGATCTAATGCTGAGTGAAGAGGTCTTTTAGCGATAGTGGAAAAAGTGGAGCTGTTAACGGGTTCAATTTTTTTGCACTGAAGGGGGATTTTTAGTTTTTTAGCTTGGGATTGGATTTCTAGTGCAATCTCATAGCGGTTGGCCGCTTGAGAGTTTGCAAAGTGATAAATTCCTTGAGCATCTCGCAATAAAAGGATCATTTCTGCAAGATCGACGCAATAGGTGAGATTGGCTATTTGATCCTGTGCAACGCGGACGACCTCGTTTGTTTTAAGCCAATTCAGAAGTGAGGAGACCATGTTCTTTCCGTAGGCTCCAAAAAGCCATGAGGTGCGGATAATGCAGGCTGTGGCCAAGATCTCTAGAATCTTTTTTTCCCCTTCCCATTTACTCATTCCATAGACGTTGATGGGCTGGCAAGGATCTGTTTCGGTGTACGCTCTATTTTCAGTTCCAGCAAAGACGTAATTTGTGGAAATGTGGATGAGCTTGGAGCGAGTGAGGAGGGCAGCTTCTGCGACATTAACAGCTCCGGTGGCATTAACGGCAAAGGCTAAAGTAGACTCTTTTTCTGCTTTATCGACATCGGTATAGGCAGCGCAGTTGATGATGTGGGTGGGTTGGATCTCTTGCGCTTTGGCAAGGACTGCATCTTTGTTGGTAATATCAAGATCGGCTTTTGTCGATCCGACATGAGGGATATGCAGCTGTTGGCAGAGACCTGCGAGGGTGGATCCCAGAAGTCCTTTAGATCCGATAATCCATATACCCAACTCGGTCATGAACTTGGATTTGGACCTGCGCGAAAGCTCCCGCGGATCGTCGATCATAAGTCGCCCCATATTAACAATATGGGGCGACTTAAGATCGACGATCCCCGGGGCTTTGGCGCGGTCCAAATTCCAAGTTGCTGACCGAGTTGGGTATAACTTCATGCAAAAATCTCCTTAAAATAGAGGCTGGAACGATCTCTTTCGGATAAGATAGGAGTGTCAATTGGCCAGGTAATCCCAATTTCTGGGTCATCGAAACGGAATGTTTTTTCTTCGATAGGATCATAGGGGCTGCTGACTTTATAGCAGACATAAGCGCTTGAGCTAATGACACAAAATCCATGAGCAAAACCTACTGGCACAAACAGTTGCTTTCCACTTTCGCTATCTAAATACACTCCTTCCCATTGCTTGAATGTGGGGCTCTCCGGGCGGATGTCGACGATGACGTCATAGATCTGGCCTGAAATTACAGAGACGAGTTTGGCTTGTCCCGGGCTTGCCTGAAAATGCATCCCCCGAACCGTCCCTTTATGGGAAAAAGAGAGGTTGTCCTGAACAAATTCAGGGGAAACGCCAAGGCGTTGATAGACGGATCGTTGGTACATTTCTTGAAAGGAGCCCCTCTCATCCCGAAATATTTTGGGGTGGAGTAGCAGAGCGGAGTCAAGTGTTAATAGGGTGGCATCCATAGGATATAAGTCCTTTAAATGATGGAATTCTAGAAGTATGCCAAGATCGGCTTTAAAGTTGAAGAAATTCTTAAGAGACTGGTTTCCCTTGCAGTTTATCTAGGAGAAACGTACCCTGGTATGCCGTTAAGACTAGTTAATTTTGGGATATAAAATAATCATGCGTATTTTTCATTCTTTCGGTCATGTGTTCGGAGGGTCCTTGCTGATTGCGGGGACAACGATTGGGGTGGGGATGTTAGCTCTTCCTGTCGTTACGGGAGAAGGGGGGTTTTTTCCAGCTATTGTCATCTATTTTCTCTGCTGGCTCTTTATGTTGTGCACGGGACTTCTCTTGTTAGAGGTTTGCACCTGGATGCCAAAGGATTCCAATTTAATCACGATGGCTCACCGATTGCTCGGACCCATTGGAAAGAATGTATGCTGGGTCGTTTACCTGTTTTTATTTGTTGCAGTGATGATCGCTCACATTGTTGGAGGGGGCTCTGTTTTAAGTGAAATTACAGGGGGCACCATCCCTGAATGGGCATCGATGATTCTCTATGTTCTTTTCTTTTCTCCAGTTGTCTATCTAGGGACTAGATGGGTGGATCGGCTCAATATGCTGCTCATGCTAGGTGTTGCTATCTCCTATTTCTTTTTTATTGGGGTTTCCCATGACCATGTCAACCTTTCCCTTTTAAAGAGGATGGATTGGTCTAAGGCTTGGATCGGGTTGCCTGTTCTCTTTACAGCCTTTACCTTTCAGCTTATTATCCCGACCCTGATGACCTATATGGATCGCAACGTCAAGAAAGTGCGTCTTGCGATTTTCTGTGGGACGAGTATTCCTCTGATTGTGTATTTGATCTGGGAGCTTTTGATCTTGGGGATTGTTCCAGTCGATGGTCCCAATGGTCTTATTGCTGCTGCGGCACGTGGGGAAACAGCCGTCATGCCGTTGAAAGAATTTGTGGGCGTTCCTGTATTGTTCGCAGTGGGTAAATCTTTTGCATTTTTTACCTTAACGACCTCCTACATTGGCTTATCATTGGCTTATCTCGATTTCTTGGCAGATGGACTTAAAGTGAAGAAAAAAGGGTTCAGAAAAGTGCTCTTGTGTTTAGCCGTTTTTGTGCCTCCGGTATTCGTCTCTCTAACGTATCCTCATATTTTTATCGTCGCTTTGGGGTATGCGGGAGGCTTTAGTTGTGCCATTTTATTTGGTCTTTTTCCTCCTTTGATGGTATGGATCGGGCGTCATGTTAAGAAGTATCGTCCCGCCCCTCAAATGCCCGGTGGAAGAATTTTCTTTTCGGTATTGATCCTGTTTGTTGTTGTAGAGCTTGCGCTCCAGATCGCGCAAGAGTTTTTGAAATAAGCTATTTAAAAAAATAAGATGTTGCAGTAGCCTGTTGGGGATGATCATTTCAATGAGGCTACGATTTATGCGCACTGTATTTAAAGCTGTTTTATGCGGATCTCTTTCTCTACTCAATTTAAGCTGGGGGGATGTCGCAAAACCGACGATTCCACAACCGACTCAAGCTCCCTCTCCTTGGTTAACAGGCCCTTTACTCACACCATCTGGTCACGTTATTCCAAAGGGACACTGGAACATAGAGCCCTACTTTTATGCGACGGTGAATACTGGTGTCTATGACGATCATTGGCACACGCAGTCGCTTCCTAATTTTTATAGCCTGTTAGGCCAATTCCCCTGTCAGTACGGTTTTGCCAAAGATTGGGATTTTCTGTTTGTTCCCCAAGTTTTGTGGAACCACACGAAGGGGGCTTCTTCTTGGGCTTTGGGCGATTTACCGATTCAATTTGATTATCAGTTGCTCTTGGATTCCCCAGAAAAAAAATGGCCAGCGATGCGCCTTTCCATGGGTTTGAATGTGCCAATTGCTAAATATGACAAGCTAAATTCTCATAAGTTAGGCACGGATGCAGGAGGATCTGGAAATATTAACCCAAATATTGCAGTCATATTTTCCAGACTGTTTCATTATACAGGCACCCACTTCTTAAGCTCCCGCCTCTATTTAAGCTATGCACCAACAATTCCAGTTCACGTTAAGGGATTGAGTGTTTATGGCGGAGGTTCAGGGACTGGTGGAAGGGTATTTACTGGAAATTCTGTCAAAGCTATTTTGGGATTAGAATATACGCTTGCTCAAAAATGGGCCTTGGCTTTTGATGCGCAGTATGTCCATGCTGAAAGAACGCGCTTTTCAGGTCATACCAAATATCCAGTTGGGCATCCTAAGTCGGATCAGTTTAGTATCGCACCAGGTATCGAGTATAACTGGAGTCCTTATGTGGGTATTATCGCAGGTGCTTGGTTTTCTGTTGCAGGACATAATGCCTTAGATTTTGTTAGCGGCATTGTAGCAATTAACATTTATAAGTAAGCCTCTTTATTTCATATACTTTTCAAAAGCGGCTTCTAATGAGCGCCATTGGTTTTCAATGCTCGCATTAATGATGCCGCTTTCTGTTTCAATGATGCAGCCGCCAGGCGAAACGTCTGCTCTGTCTTGGATGATCAGCGTTTGAACTTGATTTAGAATTTCTTTGATTCTAGGGCGATTAGCTTCTAAAGCTTCTTTTTCTTCTTTGTTGACATAGATAGCAATTCGGCGGCTTTGCGTGACAGGGGTTAATGTCTGTAGAACAATTTCGACGATTGTTTCAGGGTGTAATTCTAATTCTTTTCCGACAATTTTTTTAGCAGCTTTTAGAGCAAGCGGTAGGATTTGCTTTTGTAATTCGATTTGAAGGTGGCGCAAATTTCTCTCAAATAGAAGGATATGTTCATTAAATTGGGCAAGACCTTCTTCAAAACCTGATTTCTCTGCTGTTTTTTTGAGTTCTTCACATTCTTTGACAACTTCATCTCGGTAATGCTGCGCATCTAATTTTGCATGTCTTAAGATTTCTTCTGAGGACATCAGTGTACTAAAATCTTCGGCAGAGATGATTTTATCATCTGTCGCGAGGTGAACTGTGTCTTGATGCAGGAGTGAAAAAAATTTCATAAGGTTAAGTGGGGTTTTTAGGGGTTAGAGTAGAGTGCACTAAATCTGAGACTTGATGCGTTAAGATTGCATCTGCTTGGGGGTGATTGAGGGGTGAGCAGAGGTGGATCAGTCTCATCCCGCGGTTCATATCCAGATGATGGCTGACATGCCAGGTGAGGCTGGGGTGATGGCTGAAGAGCGCTTTTGCGATCCGATTAATGCCTCGCTGCTCAAGGCTAGCTTGAAGGGCTTCTGTATCTCCATTCCAATTATTAAGCCCTAGTTTCTTAAAGGCGATCGGTTCTTTTTTGTGAGAGAGTGTCTTGAGATAGGATTGTTGTGCCTTATTTAGAAAGGAGTAGATTTTTTTTAAGCGCATTGTATCGATGATATGGCGAATTTCTATTGCGAGATCATGCATGCTGAGAAGTTCGATGAGCGAGAGAAGTTCCTGATGAGAGAGATCGAGTAGGCTGTTGAGGGGACTCTGTGGTAGGCAGGAAATCGGCAAGAGGTCTTTATCTTTTAGAGATACAAAGAGTTTAGCTTTAAAAAAAGAGGCGGCAATGGGGGGTAACTGTGGAGTGGAATTTGAAAATAAGAGAAGTTTTTTTAGCCCTTGTACTTGGGAGCCTTCCAAGCAGCCGAGAAATAAACACAGTTCTGATTCGGATTGCCCTCTTAAAAAGGGTTCAAACCAAGAATAATGAATCTGATCGAGCCCCTCTTGGTAAGAGAGAAATCCAATGGATGGATCGCCGAGTGTTTTTGGAAGGCTATGGAGCTCTTTTGCCAGATCTAAAGATAAATAAGAGCTTAGCGCCTCCTTTTTTTCAGGAGAGCATTTATCTAAAAAGGCATGACAGACGATCGCTACAGTCTGATCCATTAATAATTATTTTCCTTCTTCAGGAGGTTTCTGTTTTTCAATGGGGTTGTCTCTCTCTTCTAAGGGGGGATATTTAAGTAGAGATTTAAATCCGCCACGTGCGCGTAAAAGGGGATAAAACTTCCAAATCATCCATCCGATAATCAGAGCACATACGATCGAAGAAACGATGAGCAAAAAGAAAATAACACGAAATCTAGCGGCAGAACTTTTATTCATGACAATTGACCAGATGCTGACATATTCTTTTGCTTGTATGCTCAAGGGTTCAGTTGCAGAAGATAAGGAGTAGTCAGTAAATCGAGATCTATCGGAAATGACGGTAACATCGTTGATATCTAAGCCTGCAACGCTGCCTGCAACGAGTCGTTTAATTTTGATGATGAGATGGCTATTGGGGTCGTCTAAAATCCCTTGGTGTTTGACGTAGATAGCAGCTGTGATTTTACGGGGAACTGCAACGGCGCCGGGCATCGTAATTCCTGTATCTGTCGGAGGAAAAGAGAGCTGCACGTCTGCATCGATGACACCATCAATTTTACGAATTGTATTGCCAATTTGTTCTGCAAGACCCGCTTGATAGCGAATGGTTTCTTCTTTTTCGGAAGACATGAGGCCAGATTTTGCAAATAAATCTAAAAGGTTGGTTCCCATTTTTCTGGGTAAGCCGTTTTGATTTAAAATGGACATTGCCTCTGTTGCTTGATCGGGAGCTACTGAGATACTCCACTTTTGAATATTATCTCCCCCTCCAGGAGCAGAACTTACTGAGGGCGTTTTCTCTGCAGGAACCCCTTTATTCGCTAGAAAGACGATGATCTCATTGGCGTCTCGTTCGCTAACATTATTGACAATGGTCATGTTTGTCTCACACCCCGTGAGCATTAAGCATATAGCCATGAGGAGTATGGATTGAAAGAAGGTGTAGATTTTAGATCGTGTCATATTCTAATTATCTCAAGTTAATGGGCTCTACGGAAAAACAACGGCAAAACAAAATTTATTTATGCTATGGGGCGTTGAGCTTTAACGTATACTGCAGTCGGCCTGAAACTTGGATTTGGACCTGCGCGAAAGCTCCCGCGGATCGTCGATCATAAGTCGCAAAATATTAACAATATAGGGCGACTTATGATCGGCGATCCTCG
>CAMAVL010000080.1 GCA_945861735.1 Chlamydia trachomatis | reverse complement strand
GTGATCATGAACCGCCGTATACGGTTCCGTACGTACGGTGGTGTGAGAGGACGGGAGCTGAAAGGCTCCCTCCTACTCGATATTTGCGCTATTCGATCCCTGGGGCTTTCACGCCAAAAAAAGTTTTTGTCTAATGTGACTTTGTCAAGGTAAGCCTGTAAAACATGTCATCCAAAGGGTCAATAGATTCCTAGATGGATGGGCAGGGTACTTTTCTCTAGGAAATCCTTCAGATGCATTTGCCAAGATGGATCATTTTGTTGCAGAACGGTTGCGTAGACATCTTCAGAAGAGAAGTCAGAGGGGTTATAAGAAGGGTGAAGACCAAACGTGGTATCAGGTCTTTCAAGGTCTGGGTCTGAGAAGACTCTCAAAGAAGTGCGAAGCTTCAAGGAAAGCCGTATGCGGGAAATCTGCACGTACGGTTTGACGAGGAGGGAGGATGAAGATCCTCCCTTACTCTATCCTGGAGAAGAGGTTATGCAAGAGGTCTATTTTATTTCTTAACAATACGGCACGGCTTTTCTTCCGCTGTCCCAAAATAACGATCTCCAAAGTCCCCTAAGCCTGGAACGATATAATTCTTTTCGTTGAGGTTTTCATCGAGAACTGTGAAAACGAGTTGGATTTTTGGAAAAAGAGCGCTTAAGCGCGAGACCCCCTCAGGAGCTGCACAGATAGCCGCGATGATGATCCGATCCTCTGCAACACCCTTTTTTTTGAGCAAGGTGATAGCCGTTATAAGAGAGCCTCCCGTTGCGATCATTGGCTCTGTGATGACCACATAATTGCCACTTGCAACAGAGGGAGATAGCTTCATATAGAGAAAGTGGGGTTCTGTCGTTTTTTCATCCCGTTGGATGAGAATTTTATTAATGTGAGCATCGGGAAAGTGTTTCATAAATGTCTCGAGTAGGGCATCACCTGAGCGCATAATTGAGACAAGTTCTAAGTTTTCAATGAACACTTCTCCAGAACAAGTGGTTACAGGCGTTTCAATTGTGATGGATTGAGTCGGAAGACATTCAATGACTTTGCCAATTAAAATTTCTCCAATTTTTTCAGAAGTATTGCGGAACTGCTTTATGTCGGTATTTGCATTTCTAAGCTCTGTCATGAGTAGAGATTCGTATTTAGTGGGTTTAAAAGAGCAGCGCACAATGGGAAATAGAGATTGTAAAGTGCTTTGGTCATTGCGATCGAGCCAAACTTTCTGTAGGGGGTCTGCTTCTTTTGTTTGAAGCTCTGTAGCGCTTAAGGAAAAGCTCCATAAAAGAACTAGTAATCTAGGATATAATTTCATAAAGTCCCTCTATTTAATTAAACTAAACGCCCCGGAAAAACGATTGTCTCCGGGAAGTCTTTCGTAGGTCAGTCTCAAGCCCCAATTCCAAGTAATAAGGGTGAGTAGATCCAATTTCCCCGCGTAGTAGGAGGGTTCGTTTTTGCGTCCCCAGCCATTGCGCGTTTCTATATGGCAGCTCCATTTAGGCCCTAGGCGAATTTGGAAACGGGCCAATAGTGTATTTCTACCATCGGAAAGAGGAGATTCAAGAAGTTCGGGGATCGGTTGAGCGACATCGAGAATGAAGTTGGTGTGGTCCGCTTTTCTCCAATCAAAGCGACTCCGATGGCGGAATTCGATGCCAAAGGCGAGATCCTCATTGATTGTCCACGCGCTTCGAATGTTGGTAAAATCCCAAACTCTCTCTTCTTGATTCCACGCAAAGGAGCCGTTTACAGAAAAAGAGGGGCGGTTCCAGCCTAAATCGAGATAGTATTTAGGAAGAACGGGGGCAAATGCTTTTGACCCAAAAAAGCCATAAGTATAAAGATCTGTTGTAATGGTCGGAAGAAAGGGATTGGATTTAAGGAAGTTATTACGCACTCCAAAACGCAGTTGGTTGAGTTGGTTATATCCGTCGTTGATATCAAAAAAGAAGTGGTCATTTGAACTGACTGTTGGCCTGCTTAATCCCTTAAAGTTGATGTACGGCTCCAGGGTATGCTTGACGCGTGGGAAGGAACGGGAAAGAGAGGTTTTTAATTCAGCTCCATAGGTGAGGACTCCTTGTCCTGCTGCATCTCCTTGAGGGTTATTGTTGTAAAAGATCGCAACGATGCCCACATTTGGAGTGAAAGTAACAGGGCCCATGTGGCAGGGGCGATAGAGTTCGTTTTTTGTCTCGATTCGTGCAGCATGGGTGGAGGAAGTTAGGTGGAGCGCTCGAAACTTATTGCGAAGACCTGTATCGTAGACGTAATCGAGATATCCTGCATTAACATAGTTATTTGAAATGATGCCAGATTCCCCGAGTTGAAGAGGGCGTATGCCGACCGATACAAAAGGGAGTTCTTGGTTAATACTTTGAAAGGGATTGATGCGTGGGCGCACATTGAAATTGATAAAGCCATCATCAGCTGTATGTTTTACAGAAAACTGAGTGATCATCTGAGTATTGATCTCAAAATCGCTGCTTTTGAAATCGCCCGCCATTTGATAATCATGGAGCTTGTCGTAGGTGAGGTGGACTTGTGTTTTGTTATCCGCGCTCGCTGTATGATAAAGCCCTTGCAACCGATAGCGCTTCCATCCTGCTTCATAAGAGAAGCTCTTGTCATACGCGCCATAACTGCGCGTGACAAATGTCGTCATTCCACTTGGAGACAAATACTCCGATTCCAACGCTCCTCCAAACCCGTGCTTAATACGGTAATCCAGGCGGAAGAATAGATTTAAATCTCTCCACGAAAAGAAGCGATAACGCGCTGTTACTCGAGGGCCGATTCCCTTATCCCAGACAACTTTGTAGCGGATGGGGGAATCTGAACCCGATTTCAGATTGCTTTTAAATGCAGGGAGCCAGAAAAAAGGAACTTTAAATAGTTTTAAGCTGATATTTTTTGCTGAGAGCAAATGATTTTCTGTAATTTGAATGCTTTCTGCATCCAATTCCCAGTCATTCACTTGGCTCTCTGATGTTGTGACAAACGCGTTGTAGATGTAAAAGGTCCCGTCATCTTTAAGATCAATCCGATCGCCACCTAGAAACCACATATCGACAAATGTTTTTCCATCCCATAAAGTGCCAGTGCGCGAGATAAAGTCATATTCTAAACGGGTTCCAACAAAGACCCGATCGGAGAACTCGATCATTAAATCGCCTTCTGCTGCAATTTTTTGGACGCGGATTCCATTTTCAATTTTGTTGATGTAGTCAATTTTTTGTGCTTGGATCCGCAGTCCAGCTCCCGTAATGATACCTCCATCATCTGTATGGATGATCCCCTGCGCAAAGGTTGGATTTTTAAGGTCGATATTGAGCTCTTGAGGTTCTTTGCTAGGAGGGAGTTCCGTTTCTTTTGCTGAGCGCGGAATTGGAAGCGCTTCGTAGTTGTCAAATGGAGGTCCTACATCATTGTAGTAAGCGTCGTTGGAATACTCATCGAGGTAGTCGTAGACGATTTCTTCTTCGTGAGAGGGATCTTCTACATAGGCCGTAGAAATAAGCGAGCAGCAGAGGAGTGATAGAAGATGTGTTTGAAATCGGAACATTTTCATTCTCTAAAGGATGGCGATCGGTTGGATGTTCATTTTTGAACGAGAGGAGACTAATCTGCAAGGAGTTTTTGCATATTAGACCTCTTTCGAAATTCCATTTGCTCGTTAAAATCGTTCTTTTTGGCATTTCCAAAGAGGTCTATTAGACTTCTTGCATAACCTCTTCTCCGTGCCCGTGCCCGGATAAATTCTTTATACAAAAGGACGCGAATTATTGATTCGTATAGTATCCATGTTGGTTAAAATGGCTCAGAAAAAATACTAATCGGGCACGGGCACGCACACGGGCATGGAAAAGAGGTTATGCAAGATGTCTATTTAAGTAGCATGAAGCAAACTAGCTAACCTGTCCAGTTTTCGGGGTCCACTATAGTATAATCCCTTAATCGAGTTTAATCGAATAGAACCGTGTTACATTGCTTTGTTTTGCTAAAATGAGGATCCGATTTTTAATTTCGGGGCTGTTCATCGCATCATTAAAGTCGGCAACGGTTGCGATTTTGCGATGATTAACTGCAAGGATGAGGAACCCTGGACGGATTCCGGCAAGGGCTGCAGGAGAACCGGGTTTGACTTTCATCACGACGATCCCTTCCTCTCCTTTGGAGTAGCCTAATTGTTTTGCGATATCAGGTGTGAGTGTATCGACTTCCATGCCGAGCTTTTGCACGATTCCATCAGCTGTAGCAAGCGTATCGGAGGATGTCCCAAGGGTTACTGGAAGGAAGAGGATTTCCCCTTTGCGATTGATCTTCATGGTGACGCTAGAGCCTGGCGCCATCATCGAGATTTCTTTTCTAAAAGTCGGCAACGATTTGATTAGAGTTTTGTTGTACTCGAGGATGATGTCTCCTTGTTTCAGGCCGGCCTTTTCAGCAGGGGAATCTTTGATAACTTCTGAAATAAGAGCTCCTTCTACCTTGGAAAGTTTAAAGGCGTCAGCGATGTCTTTATCGACCGGCTGGAGTGAAACGCCGAGGAATCCTCGAGTGACAGAGCCTTTATCAATGAGTTGGTGCATGATGGGTTGCGCCATGCTGCTAGGGACAGCAAAGCCAATGCCCATATAGCCGCCAGAGCGGGAGACGATTGCTGTGTTAATCCCAATGACTTCACTGTCGAGATTGAGCAGAGGCCCCCCTGAGTTTCCTGGGTTGATCGCAGCATCCGTTTGAATAAAATCTTCGAGGTCTGTGATCTTTAAGTTTTGACGCCCTTTTGCGCTGATAACGCCAACTGTGAGGGATGCTTCGAGTTGAAAGGGACTACCAATTGCAATGACCCACTCTCCAACATCCATTGCATCCGCATCACCCATTTTGAGATAGGGGAAATCTTTTCCTTCGACTTTGATGATCGCAATATCTGTATGGAGATCCGCTCCGACCAGTGTCGCATCAAGTTCTCTGCCATCATGTAATACGACAGAGATTTTATCAGCGCCTTTGATTACATGGGCATTCGTCATTACATAACCATCGGAAGTGACAAAAAAACCGGATCCCTGGCTGAGTTGTGGCGAGGGTTTAGGAGATTGACCGCGGTAGGAGGGCGAAAAGCGGTTAAATAGGTCATCGCTAGAAGAATCGAATGGATTTGGATAGTTGGGATTACCGAGTTCTTCTAGGTCGCAGGATGTGCTTTGAACCTTGATGAAGAGGACCGCAGGCATTGCTTTTTTTGCAACAGAGGTAAAGGCTTTAGATGTTTGTTGCGGAGAGCATACGCATTCTTCTGAAGAAAGAGCCTGGGATAGAATTGGGGCGACTAGTAGGGCTGTTGTAAGATAAAAAAAACGATTCATAAGGTTAAATCCTCCGTAATCTCGAATGTTAGCACGGTCTAACTATATACTCAAATAGGCAAAATAGGGAGCTCGAGCTGTTTTGCTTTGAGGAGGAGGTTTTCTTTTTCGAGGAGTTCTTTTCCTGCAAAACAGACGAAAACACTCTTGTTCTTTTGAGGCAGTAGTTCTGTCTCAACTGCATGTTGCACATCTTTGATTGTCAAGCTAAGCAGGCGATCGCGGAAGTGTTGGCGCATCTCTTTTGTTTTTCCATCTCGCCACCAGCCATAGGCTGTAATTGCGCGGCTGCCAGGAAAAGTGGGCATATCAAATTGCTGGATAATACCCAGTTTTGCTTCTTCAAGATCTTGCTCTGTGAAGTGACCTTTCGCAATGCAATCGATTGCCTCATGGAAAATCGTCCATGTTGCAGCAATTTTCGGATCTCTGTAGGAGTGAAAATAAAAATTTCCCGTTGTGGAACTGTACGATGCGCCAGAACCATAGGCCCCACCCTGCTCTCGAATCCGCTGATGGAGAATTTTGTTTTCAAAGAGAAGAGTTGCAACAGTTAAAGCGGGAGCTGCAATATGGGAATAGGGTACGGTTTTAAAGGATTCTGCAGAAAAAGCGAGTTGAGAGGAAAATGCTCTGGCGTGAGACTGAACAGGGGAGATTATATAATTGTCTTGCCAGGGAGTAAAAGGTTTTATTGTCAATGTGGATAGCTTATAAAAATTATTTTCCTGGAGTTTGGTCATCATCTTTTTACAGCAACTTAAGACGAGATGGGGGTTCTGAAAGGAAAAAATGGACTCCTTTAATGCAATCAGCTTATTGATTACTTTGGGAAGATTTTGATCGATGTCGCGCGTAATTGATTCAATCATTTTAAAGTAGCGAAGCCCATTCCAAGCTTCTGCGATATAATTTGTTGTAGAAGATCCGCTTAAGGAGAGTTGAATCGCGTAACGCATTCCTAATTTATTAAGGCGCTGTTGCATGGATGTTCTCATTTGCAATAGCAACTCTTTAATTCGTGCAGCTTCATGGTAGTGGGGATTTGTTACAGTATCGTAAAGGAGGGCAAATAAGTGATCTGCTTTTCGATAAACGCCTTTCCCTCGAATGGAAAGAGAAGGTTTTGCGACGTGAGGATCATCTGCTTGAATATGTAGGGAGCACGATGCGCCAATACCTCCTGTGTGTTCTTGGGCGTATTCGAGGTTTTCGATGTAGTTCCGATTTCCACAACCAATTTCTGGAAGTAGAGAAATGAGTAATTGGACATAGGGGAGATCCTCATCTGTAATAGAGGGGAGATCAAAGATGAGATCGGCGTAAAGAATGTGATTGGTAAAGCACTCGTGATGGAAAATTTTAAGGTTATTTTTTTCACTCTGGTCTAGTGAAAAATAGCGAACAAGCGGAGTGACGTCATCTAGAGTGACCTTGGGTAAGCAGTCAAGGCATTGTTCGTCTGCTTGTTTTTGGAATGCATTGAGTTCTTGCGTTTGTTTGAGGATATGTTCAATTGAAGGTGAATCTAACTGATCTTGAATTCTTTGAAGCATTTGTTTCTCTTCTGTAATTTCTTTGGAAGAGAGGTCAGGATCTGGATTCATGATCAATCGGATATAATGGGGATTATCCAAGAAGCATTTCTTGATTAGGTTTGGAAGATAGGTGGGATCTTCCACTTTTTTCAAGAGGCTTTCAAATAAGGAATGGATCATGAGCATATTTTCAGGATTGCAACCATGCTGTTTGGCGAGCGCTGAGCGCATAAAAAGAGTCAATCCAAAAGGGGATTGATCTCCACCAATTTCTAAACGAGAGAGTTCCTGTTGATGGATTGCAGCATCGATGAGATGAGAGGGAATGGGTTGAGAGATGATCTTTTCAAGGGAGTGTTTAATTAAAAGTTCTAGCTGGTCTGCGCTATCAGGTTTACATCCTTTAAAGACAATCGCATAGGGAATCTCGCTCATATCTGTATCCATCATCGCATCAGCTTGGAGGCAGAGAGGGGAATCGAGAAGTTGCCGCTTTAAAAGGGATGCATCGGAGTCCATTAAAATGGAATCGATAACGTTCAGTGCTAAAACATCTTCTTGGTCAATGAGAGGAACAGTAAGCCAGCAAAATGAGATAATGGTTTGATCTTTAAGATCCTCTGATGCGGTAATGGGATAGGATATTTCCTTTTTAACAGGCGTCAAAAAACGGGGTTGGAGTTTAATGGGTGGCAATGGAGCTTCTTTTAGAACGTTTTTTAATGCGTTTTCGGCAATGAAATCGAGATTTTTTTTTAATGGGAAATTGCCGTAGAAAAAAAACAAGCAGCGGCTAGGATGATAATAGATTTCATGAAAGCGGATCAGGTTTTCATAGGTTAAATTGGGGATTTCTTTGGGGTCGCCACCTGAATTAAATGCATAGGGTAAATCGGGCACGAGCTCTTCCATAAGGGTATGCCACATGCGTGATTCGGAGGAAGCTAGAGCGCCTTTCATCTCATTGAAAACAATTCCCTTAAATTCAAGGGGGCTTTTAGGATTTTTTGGGCTTGAAAATTCGAGGCGGTGGCCCTCTTGCAAGAAACTTAATTTCTTGAGTTGTGGGTGAAACACAGCGTCGATGTAGACATCAAGTAAATTGTAAAAATCTTTTTCAACTTGAGAGGCTGCTGGATAACAGGTGAAATCAGATCCTGTGAGAGCATTCATAAATGTATTTAAACTGCGTCGGTTCATCGAAAAGAAAGGGTCTTTAATGGGGAATTTTTTCGATCCGCAGAGGACTGTGTGCTCGAGAATGTGAGCCGCCCCATCGGAGCTTGCGGGAAGCGTTTTAAAGGAGAGGCAAAAGAGGTTTTCTGGATCATCGTTGCCAATGTGCATAATTTGAGCGCCCGTTGGCAGATGGGTGATTTCGCGCAAAATGCAGTTCAGTTCGATGATAGGGTTGTATTTTGTAACGATAAAATCTTGATAGGTAGCGCCTTCTTCATTGAGAAAGTGAGGTTGGATAAGCATTAGAGCCTCTTAGAGGGAATTACAACATTCTTTATCATCGGACATAATTGGTTTTTCCAAAAAAAAAACATCAGAGCCAAGGAGCCAACCCAATGAGTCAACTAACAAACACTCTATCACAGTACTGGAACAAAATTCAAGGATCTCTTTTTCCTTGGGTTAGACTGTGAGGCTACTCGGCCGCCCCACAGCATAACTCCTAACCCCTCCTTCTTAATGAGGGGTTAGGAGTCGTTATACCCAACTCGGTCAGCAACTTGGAATTTGGACCGCGCCAAAGCCCCGGGGATCGTCGATCTTAAGTCGCCCCATATTGTTAATATGGGGCGACTTAAGATCGATGATCCGCGGGAGCTTTCGCGCAGGTCCAAATCCAAGTTCA
>CAMAVL010000079.1 GCA_945861735.1 Chlamydia trachomatis | reverse complement strand
ATTTGGACCTGCGCGAAAGCTCCCGCGGATCGTCGATCCTCGGGGCTTTGGCGCGGTCCAAATTCCAAGTTTCAGGCCGACTGCAGTATAAGACAAGAAAAAATAATGCTGAAAATATATTAGTTTAAATTCTAGTATATCCTTTCGATTTTTTACCATATGTGAAAAATGAAACGGATTTTGCTTCTTTTTTTGATCTTGCCTCTTTTTGTGCGCGCAGATTGGGATCGTCTTTTTTCTGAAGAAGAAGATTTAAGTCTATGCCATCAGGTCAACGTCATTTCAGGACATCTCAATCTCTGTTTTCAAGACGCTGTCGTTCAAGGCTCAAAGCAGCTGTCTCTTCTTCGAACGTATACGAGCGCTGGGGCTTTAGAGCGCTCCTGCCATCACGTCGATGACAAGTTAGAGAGTTTAAGAGGCGGATGGTTAATTCAAGGCGGGTGGAACTTGCTTCCCCATGCCAATCTTTTTGTGGAGCCAGCTGAAGACCTCAAGGATTATCAAATCTATTTGCCAGAGCGCAATGGGAATTTTTTGTGCTACCAGTTTAGCCATTGGGAAAAAAAGGGGAGCATCTTATGTCTAAAACCAAAATTAAAAGCTGGGCAGTGCTCCGGGCATTTGAGCGCGCGCACCAATCCGAGAAATAACCTTCTTAAGTATAATCCTGGGGCAAAGCGAGCAACCTTAAGTTTACCCGATGGAACTGTCTGTGAATATCGGGGGTCAGAGGAACTTTGCAATAGGAATGAGTCCTCTTCTAAGTACGGCTTTAATGATGGGGACTTGACTCAAGACAATGTTAATAACTCCTTTAGAAGGGGGCCCTACTATTTAAGGTTGGTAAGTGAAATATCGCCAAGTCAGCACAAAACAAAGTATTCCTATGATGAAAAAGATCGATTGCATCGGATTAGCTTACGCAATGCATCGGGATCTAAATTATTTGCTGCAATCGATTTTGCTCTATTTAAAACGGGGAATGATAAAAAAAAGCCTTTTCATTTCCGCGCTGCGACATCGGACAAAAAAACAATTGATTACCGCTCGATCAATTACAAAGAAAAAAACTATCTCAATGATGTTCAGAGCACCTCTCGTGCGCAGGAATCCTCTCATTATCTCCCAGGAAGATCAGGGACGGGAGCTCGGATAGATTACCTTAATTTAGGTGGGAATCTTCAGTTTTCTGTAGAGTATTTTGCACCGAAGACTAAGAAAGAGGGGAAGAAATGGGCTCTAAAACCTCATAAAAAACCCTTTCACATCGATCGGGTTAAACGCTTGATAGCGCCCGTTGGTCCATCTGGTGAGTCGCTGACCATTGCGAAATTTTCCTATCAGAAACACTCGACAGATGTGCGCGATATCGACCAGATCCTAACGCGCTATCATCATGATGAAGAAAAACTTGCCCTCATCGAATATTTCAATGAAAAGGATCAACTCGTCTCTTGCCTAAAGTTTTTATGGAAGGACTCCTTTCTTCAGGCCAAAGTCTTCCTCAACGCGCAAGGACAGCCCCTTTTTTCTCGAACATTTCAGTATGATTCATTGGGAAATGTCACGGAGGAAGTTCTTTTTGGCAATTTGACAGGTCTATTTGTAGGGCCCTTTTTTTTAAAAGCGGATGGCTCTTTATCTGGCGCAGAAAAATATACTAAGCGCTACGCCTATCTTCCTCAGTTTAATGTGCCTATTTTAGAAGAAGAGGAAGAGGGGTTAACCTACGCTTACGCCTATAAAGCGGGGACAAATCTCTTAACCTCAAAGCTGACCTATGAGGGGCAAAAAATACGCATGCGTGCATTTTTTATCTATGATGCGGACAATTTACTGAGTGCTGAGATTTGCGATGATGGAGTCGCAGCAGATCTTGCTGATTTAAGTAAAGTAACTGAGCGCCAGATCAAACGCTACACTCTGCATCCAACGACAGGACTTTGCCTGAATACAGTAGAAGCGTATCTGGATCTGCGGACGAATAAAGAGGTTCTGCTAAAGAAAATCGAATACACCTATTCTGAGCGCAACATAGTGACATCAGAGACCATTTATGATGCTAAAGAAAACTTAAGTTATACGTTGTATACGGATTATGATGCTTTTGGACATGTCATCCGTAAAACAACAGCTAGCTCTCAAGAGAACGCCTACTCCTATGATGCAAATGGAAACCTCCTCACCGCTCAAGAAGTGGGATTACCCAAAAAAATCTATAGTTACAGCCCCTCTGGTCGCCCGATTTCTTGCCAGGAAATCAACTCTGCAGGGGAATCCAAGACAACACTGAGTCATTACGACAGCAAGGGGAGGCTCCTTTCCCAAACAGATGCAAAGGGCAATACAACCGTGCAGTGTTACGATTCTTTTGGGAGATGCATTCAGACTCAATTTCCAGACTCCCAAGACGAAAATGGAAAAACCTATAGTCCGATCATTCACTTTTCGTATGATCTCCAAGGCAATCTCACCTCAACAACAACGCCCGCTGGCGCAACCGCACAAACTTTTTATAACCTGTTTCGAAAACCGATTCGGGAGATCCAAGCGGACGGAAATGCAATCACTCATCTCTACAACACGAATGGGACCTTGGCTGAAACGACTTATCCCGATGGAACAGAAGTGCAGTATACCTATGATCTCTTTCAGAGAATGACCGCTAAGAGCACCGATTCCGCAGACGGAAAGCGATTAAGTCGGGAATCTTGGGAGTACAGCACTTTTCATCTGGTTGCCTATACAGATTCAAGAGGATTAAAAACGACCTACACTTACGACGGAGCTGGCCGTAAAAGTAGAGAGGTCCAAGAGGGTCGGGAAATTCTCTATACATATGATTCTCTTAGCTTTCTTGAAAAAACAAGTGATGGAGACCTTACACATGTTAAGCGCCATGCCCCCGATGGCCTTGTGCTCGAAGAGTGGACAGAAGATCTCTTTGGCCGAGTAGAAAATCAGATGTCTTTTTTCTACAATAAAGAGAATCGAAAAGAAAAAGCGATTCGCATCACATCACAAGGAGAAGCTTCTGATGATTTCGCTTATGATGCGGAAGGAAGATTAACTGCGCATACTGATCCACTAGGCGCCGTCACTCAATTCATTTATCAAGAAACGAAAAATTCCTTAAATCAACGCGTTCTGCAAAAAGCAACAATCGATCCCCTTAAGAATACGACAATTGAAACCTACGATGCGCTCAATCATCTCGTCAGTTGTGAAAAACAAGACAAGAAAAGCAAAACCGTTTCCGACGAGCATTTTTTCTACGACAGATCCGGCAACCGCGCAAAAAGAGTCTCCACAGTCTATCTTGAGAACACCCCTAAAAGAACGATCTGTACAGAATGGGAGTATGACGCTTTAGGTCGACTCATTAAACAAGTGGAAGCTGGAGAGAAGACAACCCTCTATGAGATAGACTCTCGAGGCCGAGTCGTAGAGAAAATCTTACCAAGTGGGATTACACTCTATTACTCCTACGATGGGATCGATCGCCTCACTCTGCTGAAAAGTTCCGATTCCACAGTCCATTACCAATACAGTTATGGAAAAGGTCCCGACTCAATAGAGATCGCCGATCGGATATCCAACACGCGATTAAAGAGAACCTATAATCTTTTTGGCGAGCTCATTCAAGAGATCAATCCCTTAAATCTCTCCTATAGTTGGGCCTATGATGATCATGGGCGTTGCACACAGTTTAATCTCCCAGATAGCTCCTCCATTACTTACGATTATACCGGCGCGCACCTCACTTCCGTCCAGAGAGAAGATGAATGGGGAAGGACCTTGTATACACATGAGTACCTCGACTTTGATCCCAACGGGCATGTCCAAGAAGAATCGCTCATCTTTAATCTGGGCACAATTCACACTCAACGCGATCTTTTAGAAAGGGTATCTACTCAAGAGACTCCCTGGTTTGATCAAAAAATTGCCTATGGCCCTTCCCAACTTGTCACCCAAATCGATAACTCTCTGTTTGAAAAAACAGACTATCAGTACGATCCCTTAAATCAGCTTCTGCAGGAAGGTAAAAAGAAATATCTCTTTGATTCCTTTGGGAATCCAGCTTCAGCTATCGTCAATAACTGCAATCAGATCCTCTCCACTGCCAACTGTACACTTTCCTATGATTCCGACGGCAATCCACTCAAGCGCACAATCTCTAAGGACACCTACACATACACTTACGACGCCTTAGGTCGACTTTTAACAATTGCCAATCCTCAGCAAAAAGTTCAGTACAGTTACGATCCCCTTTCGCGTCTACTCTCTAAAAAGACAGAAATCTACTATTTTTGCGGCAAGAGGAGCAATACCCACCTCTATCTCTACGACCAAGAAAAAGAGATCGGCACACTTTCCGAAGACGGGGACCTTCTTGAGGTTAAAGTTTTAGGCCTCGGGTTAAAAGGAGATATCGGAGCTGCCATTGCGATCGAAGTGAAGGGTGACGTATTTGCTCCCATGCACGATTTTAATGGAAGCATCATTGCTCTCATTTCAAGTTCAGGCGATCTCGAAGAGACCTATGAGATCGATGCTTTTGGAAAAGAGATCACCCCCGAAAATCCGATCAGCCCCTGGCGTTTTTGCTCCAAAAGAAATGAGGGAGGTTTCATTTTCTTTGGAAAGCGCTTTTACGATCCCGTTCTTGGCAGATGGCTCACTCCTGATCCCGCAGGTTTTGCCGACAGTCCCAATCTCTACGTCTATGTTCTAAACAGCCCGCTTAATCGCCTCGATCTATTTGGTCTTTATTCCCATTCTTGGACGAATAGGCCCGATGAAGCGACAAACATCGATGTTCCGATCGCAAGCATTCGCTCTTCTCTCGATGTGAAAGACCTCATCTTTTGCAAAGGCTTTATCGGCGAGACCAGAGTCGATTGGGTTGTTTCCTGTGGGCATTGGCATAAACTCCAGTTTTCCACAGAAGAAATTAAAAAAGGCGTTGTCAATATCGTCGATCACTTCTCAGAGATCCTTCCGAAAGAAGGAGCTATCGTCGGCTTGATCACCTGGCAAAACGGGATGAATACGACGTTTAAAGAATTTAGCGAAATGAGCAAATCGATTGTTGGCATAGTTCCTGAAGGTCCATTATGCATAGGCCTGCATAATCCCACAGAGGGAATATTCAACGACTACAAAAGAGTAGTTAAGGAACAGAAGGGGCAAGACACCCCGACCGTTCAACGCACGCGCCAGATGTTCACAACCATGATCGATCTTTTGCCAAACATCAATCCCAACCTCATTTGGGTTCATATCCAGCATAGTGAAGGGGGCCTCATCGGAAAGCTTGGAATAGAGGGGATGACCGATGATCGGCGCAAGCATCTCGCAACACAGCTCTGCGTGATCGGCTTAGGCTCTGCCGAGCCAATGCCGAGCAAGTACGCCTTAAAAGCAACCGATTTTTACTCTGAAAAGGATCGCGTGACTAAGCGTTTTGCAGAACCTTTCCTAAATGACCCCAATTATGATATAAGGATACTTCCCTGTGCGACACCAAGCAGCGACCGGGGTTTTCTGACGGGCGACCATGCTTTTAGTGGAGAGACTTATCAGGGTGCGTTGGTTGAGGGAATTCGAGAACATAGGATACAATATGGAATCTACGATGCGAAAAGTCGTTAAATTATTTATTCTGGCTCTAATTATTTTATTCATGGAAAGCCCTATGCATGCAGCTACTTCTCAAGCCCCTGACTATAGTGTGTATGTCAAAGAAATCATAAACTCTTTTGCAGAGGAGATGAATCGGGAATTTGGTTTAGTTTGTGTTGGAGACGGGAGAAAGATGCCTCGAGACGTTGAAGAAATCGATATAAAATTTAAGGCATACCGTCGGGCGACTACTGAAGAGGCTAGGGCGTTTCAAGTGATAGTTACTCAAAAACTTCTCGAAAAAATTAACGCGCATGAGAAAATACGTCCCTATCTTAGAGAGTTCCCGTTTAAATCAGAACGAGTTAGTGTTACAATTTCTTTTAGTATGCCTAACGGATTACGATATTCTGACGGAAGCGTAGCTCTTGTTCAGCCGGCTCGGAACAAAATTTTTTATTGCACAACAGACCCATTCACAAAAAAGCTCATCGATCTCCTCGAAGAACCCTACGCCGAGGCCGAACAGTTCGTCAAAGAGCGCCCTCCGAAAAATCTTCGTTCGCACGAAACGACGGAGCTAGAAGACCTTGTCGATCAAGTCTTTGCTAGCTTCGAAAAGGAGATCGCACGGGAAATGGGCATTGTATGCAACTATATCGGTGGCAAGATGGCCAACGGGATCGAGGAAGTCGGCGCATGCTTGAGAGTCTATCGCCCTGCGAGCATGGAAGAGGCGAGAGAACTTCAGGTTCGTGTAACAGAAAAGCTTATCAAAGCAATCAATTCCAAAGAAAAATTAAAGCCTTATCTTAAAGAGGTTCCGCTTACGCATCGCAGCGTTAAAATTCGTTTAGAGTTTAGAAATTCAAGAGACTATTGCTATGACGATAATGGCCTTGAGAGTGTAGAAGTTGTGGGAGATGAGATCACCTACTTTAAGGAATTGACTAGTGCAGAACTCGAAGCCAAGGGTATATTGCCGATTAACACCCCAGTGTTTGCCAAAGAGAAATACATGGATGCCCTAAAGATTGTAGAAAAGATTCCTCCACAAAAGAAAAAAGCCCCAATTTTTTAAGCGGTTCAATGTGAGCTATTAGTGGAGCCTCGCGCATATCATCTTCTCAGCGGAGTTGTTCTAGGAAATTCTCGAATAAATTTAGAAAGCCTTCTGCTTTTGCCCATCGCTTGAGATCTTTTAAATCGATCTTATTGTTCTTGGCAACGAGAAGCGCCTGTTCTAGAGCTTGCTCGTCTTTCCGATATTTGAGAGATCTGTTTTAATCATTTATTATTAAACACTTAGAGTGTTTGTAATCAGCTGTCCGGTAGCCGGTGTATAGACAAACAGTTGGAATACGTTGGGCTACCAATCCCATCCTTGGACGACTAGGCCCGATGAAGCGACAAACAGTGATTTTTCTTGCAATTTCCCTACCCTTAGACCTTTTAGAGAAAACTCGGATTAGAGCTTGTTACCACAGCGCGTACACTTTCCGTATCGGTCCATGTTCCTGAACCCTTTGCATACACCGCACCACCAAATCAACAGCTCCTCGTTTTCAGAGATCATTTTTAAATCCCCATTACTGCAGCTGACAAAGCAACCGCCACAGTCAGAAAACAGCTCCGGAAGAACAAATGTTTTTTCATTTGTTACATAAACGATTAAACCTTGGTTGGTGATAGCAATTTTTTCTGGATTAACATAGATCCGCTGTTGAGATAAATCGAAGACTGAAGCGTCATGATCTTCCAAAATGACGGCTAAAGTTTTCAGCCTTAATAAAGTTTGACTATCGCAATCTGCTTCTGTACAATTCGCTAAAGTACAAACACTTATTAAGATGACGACGAAAGAAAGTTTCTTTAACAAAAACATACTTCTTGCCTTCCTGTTTTTGAGAAAAACAAACTCTATGCTCTGTAGTTTTTTTTTGCTACTTTTTCTTTTATTACCCAGCTGCAAACCTCTCGTAGACGCCGGAGGCAAACAATTATCTTCCAAAGAACATCACGCTCTTGAATCGCTTTTTTCTCACCTGCTTTTTTATGAAGGTGGCGCATACACACTTTTCGGAAGTAAACCTATGTCTTTTGAGTCCCTTTCTGACATCCCGGAAAAGGAAAAACAGGAGTTTTTTTTCTTTTCTTCTCATCCCTCAATAAAAAACATGCTCAATTTCTCCGAGAATTGGAACACCTGGGAACGTTTAAAAAATCAGTACCCAATGCCGCGATTTCTTCTTTTTCAACGCAACTCTCCATCCTTTTCTCCCGCCGAGCAATCTGTATTTCTTGTAAATATCACTGCTACCACTGGGATACTTCAGAAGTATTACCAGAAGTTTCGGGCAGCAGCAGGCGAAGATTTTGATCCACTGGATATTGTCTTTGAAATACAAGACAACCATTCGGTGTTCTGGAATAAAATTCTTACTCGAGAAGATCTATTTGGGCTCCTTTTAGGATTTGGCGAAGAAAACGCATGGTTTTTTACAAAGGTCAAGGCATGGCAAGACCTGGAAAATCGCCACCCAAACGATCAAAAAAATGACTTTTTAGCGTCCTTATCTATGCAAGCACCCGGTTCGAATTCGCTTTCTCACTTCGACCCATCATTTCCCCTTCCAGGTTTCATCTGCTATGCAGAAGAGGAAAGTTTCGATTTAGTCAGGAGATACGAAAATGAAAGAACTATGATTAAGAAGATTTATCATGGAAAAGACCTCGTTCAGACCACTTTAGATAGACTTACTTCAAAAGATCTTCCCGCCGACCCTGATCAGCTATACAAAGAGAAAATGATTAAAGAATTAGGAATTCAAAGTCAGCCCCCACAGTGAAATTTCTCCCAAGAAATTACTTTATTAAGTAGGGAATGCAGATGCCCCTTCCAGCAATTAACCTATAGTGGACCCCGAAAACTGGACAGGTTATACCCAACTCGGTCATGAACTTGGATTTGGACCGCGCCAAAGCCCCGGGGATCGTCGATCTTAAGTCGCCCCATATTGTTAATATGGGGCGACTTAAGATCGATGATCCGCGGGAGCTTTCGCGCAGGTCCAAATCCAAGTTCATGACCGAGTTGGGTATAAATGGAAGAAAGAGCTTATAGATGGTGCCGAGGCATTATTTGGGGGAAAGAAAACCCATAAACAAGATGAAAATGCCGATCGTGGGGAGCTCGAGAAGAAAATTGGGCAATTGACTATGGAAAATGATTTTCTTAAAAAAAAACTGA
>CAMAVL010000078.1 GCA_945861735.1 Chlamydia trachomatis | reverse complement strand
GGATCGTCGATCATAAGTCGCAAAATATTAACAATATAGGGCGACTTATGATCGGCGATCCTCGGGGCTTTGGCGCAGTCCAAATTCCAAGTTTCAGGCCGACTGCAGTATAGCATAGACGCTATATTTAATCCGGCCAAATACAGCAGCTCCTGCTTTCAGCGGGAGCTGCTGTTATTCAAAACAGCTCCTTGAATTCTATTTCAGCCCTGTGATAGATTTAAAATTTTCGAATTAACCAAAATACATATGAACCCAATCGAGCATCTTTTAACACAAGTCCCTGATATTGAAGATCGGATCAAGTATTCGTTTAAAAAAAAGAATTTACTGATCTTAGCTTTTGTCCATCGATCATTCTATAATGAGCATCGGGATCTGATTGATCAGAACAATGAGCGGCTTGAGTTTTTGGGAGATTCCGTGTTGGGAATTCTTGTCTCTGACTATCTATATACACAATTGCCTCTAGAGTCTGAAGGCTACTTATCCCTATTGCGCTCCCAGATTGTCGAATCGGGAAGCTGTATGCAACTTTTGGGTAAGCTCGAGATCTCTTCTTTTGTCCTTTTGGGAAGGGGCGAGAAGATGAACGATGGGCGGGGAAGAGAGACGATTTTAGCGGATCTCTTTGAGGCGTTGATTGGAGCGATCTATGTGGATGGGGGGATCGAGGCTGTAAAAGGATTTTTCTTCGACCACTTCACGCATGATCTGCAAGCGCATTTAAAGCAGCCGATGAAAAATTGGAAGGCGGAACTCCAAGATTATTCGCAAAAAAAATATCAAAAACCTCCCCTATATCGCGTGTCTAAAGAGGAAGGACCGGATCACAGCAAGGTCTTTCATGTGATTGCCTACATCGATGAAATGCAAATCGGGGAAGGGACGGGAACGACTAAGAAGGAAGCGGAGCAGGTCGCTGCCGAAGATTCATTGCGAAAATTGGGAGTCGTTTTCGATGGCTAAGCAAAAGGTGATCTGGGGATGCTCTGAATGTGGGCATCGCCAAGTGAAGTGGACGGGGAATTGCTCTGCCTGTCAGCGCTGGAATACATTTGCGCAACAGATTGAATTTGATGAAAAGTTAAAACGCTTTGAATCTGTAGCGAAATCTGCAGCTGTTCCGATTAGAATTAAAGACATTAATATTCAGGAGTTTCGGCGGATTTCAACGAAAATGCCGGAATTTGATCGTCTCTTAGGCGGAGGAATCGTCTCAGGTTCTCTAACGCTAATCGGTGGAGATCCAGGCATTGGGAAATCGACACTGATGCTGCAGCTCGCTCAAAATCTCTCAGAGCAAGGGTTAACCGTCTTGTACATTTGTGGGGAGGAATCGGTTGAACAGACATCTTTACGCGCTTTGCGCTTAAACGTTGGAACGGATCATCTCTACTTGTTAAGTGAAACACTCTTTTCGAATATCAAATTACAAATCGATCAAATTAAACCCGATTGCATGATTGTCGACTCGATTCAAATTATGTATAAAAGCGAGCTCCCCTCATCGCCTGGATCGGTGAGCCAGGTGAGAGAATTGGCGATGGAATTTATGCATTTAGCCAAGGGGCTTGGCATTGCAACCTTTCTGATTGGGCATGTAACGAAATCAGGAGAGATTGCAGGCCCTAGAGTCTTAGAGCACATTGTTGATACGGTCTTGGATTTTGAGGGGGATCGGCAGCATGGATATCGGTTACTGCGCTCGACTAAAAATCGCTTCGGTGGAACAGATGAGATCGTCTTATTTCAGATGGCAACGCATGGACTTGTTGAAGTGAGCAATCCTTCCGTGCTTTTTTTAGAGGAGAGGACAAGGGAGGTTGCGGGTTCTGTCATTATTCCAACGGTGGAAGGCACTCGGGCTTTATTAATTGAAGTGCAGGCGCTTGTAGCGGCGTCCTCCTTCCCCAATTCCACACGCAAATCCACAGGGTTAGATCAAAATCGACTTGTGTTGTTACTTGCCGTTTTAGAAAAGCGGATGGGGTATAAGTTATATAACTGCGATGTGTTTGTTTCGATTGCGGGAGGTTTGAAGATTTCTGAGCCGGCAATTGATTTGGGAGTTTTGATGGCGATTGCTTCTTCCTTTTGCAATCAGTCGATTGATCCGGAAACGGCCGTCATCGGGGAAGTAGGTTTAGGTGGAGAAGTTCGAGGAGTTCCTCGGATTGAAAGTCGGATCAAGGAAGCAATTCATATGGGCTTTAAACGGTGCATTTTGCCAAAACGCAATGTGAAGGGGCTTTCCGCCGAGTTGACAAAGAAAATTCGATTAGTCGGCGTTGATGTTGTGGAAGAGGCAATTCATGAGCTCATCCGATAAACAAATCATCCGTGTGGGAGCGCGAAAATCCCAACTCTCTCAAGCTCAGGTGAGAGAAGTTTTTCAAGAGCTGCTGTCTTATCACCCTCATATAGAATTTGAGCCTGTGTGGATCCTGACAAGTGGCGATTTGGATCAGAAAACTTCTCTGAAGACATTGGGAAAGGTGGATTTTTTCACGAAAGAAATTGATCAAAGACTCCTTGATGGGGAGGTTTCCATTGCGATCCACTCCGCTAAAGATCTGCCAGATCCCTTGCCAGAAGGGCTTTGCAGAGTAGCCTTGACGCGAGGATTAGATGCCTCTGATGCTCTTGTATTGCGCGATGGAGAAACACTAGAGAATTTAAGGGCCGGCGCACGGATTGGAACATCGAGCGCGCGTCGAGAAGTTGCGATCCAAATGCTGCGATCTGATCTCGTATGTGTAGATATCCGCGGTGTCATTGAAAAAAGACTCGAGCTACTCGATCAGGGGCATGTCGATGGGGTTGTGGCAGCCGAGGCTGCGCTTATTCGTTTAGGGCTGCAGGGGCGCAGCCGAATTATTTTAGAGGGAGAAAGTGCTCCATTTCAGGGACAGCTTGCTGTTTTAGCGCGTTTAGGCGATAAAGAGATGAGTGAACTCTTTTCTTGGGGTAGAAAATGAAAACGACGTTATATTTAGGAACGGATCCATCACACTTTGCAAGTCAAGGGTATGTGCAAGGAAATCTCATCCATTACCCCGTCATCAAGATCATTCCGAGATCTTTAGAACACCCAGAACTCGTCCTTGCCTATGCAGATTTAGAAAAATATACGCACATCATCTTTACAAGTAAGAATGCAGTTGCAGTCTTTTTTGAGCACCATACTCACAAGCAAGTGCTGGATAACACAAAAATCATTGCAATAGGCGCTGTCACGGCGGCGCATCTCAAGAAAAGAGAGGTGCATGTCAATTACACCTCTGAGATCGAATCTCAAGAGGGATTGATTTTTTTACTGAATCGGATGCATTTAGATCAGGCCTATTTCTTTTTACCGAGATCCTCACTTGCGCGTCCTGAGCTCACAGAGTTTTTTCAAGAGAAGAAGATCCGGTTTTTAGCAGCCGATTTATACGATACAGTGACACAAAAAACAGAACCTATTCCCGATTTAGAGCAGATCGATGAGATCGTTTTTACAAGTCCGTCGACAGTGGATGCGTTCATTGAAATTTTTGGAAGCTTACCTAAAAATAAGCGACTGATTTCTATTGGGCCCATTACCGAGCAATCTATACAGAAACACTATTCTACAATTGAAGGAGCCTTAAGCAATGTCTAATTTTACCCCATACCGCCTTCCTGATATGTCCTATGATTTTAATGCGCTTGAGCCTGTGATTTCAGCAGAAATCATGCAGCTGCATTATTCGAAACACCACAATGCCTATGTCACCAACCTCAATCTCGCACTTGAAAAATACAATGAGGCGGAAGCGAAAGGAGATATCGCGGCAATGATTGCACTCCAACCGGCGATTCGATTTAATGGAGGAGGACATGTGAACCACTCTATTTTTTGGACAAATCTCGCTCCCATGAACAAAGGGGGAGGAGAAGCTCCATCTGGAGATCTTTTGAGCTCTATCCAGCTCGAATTTGGTTCTTTGGAAGGGTTTATTGAAAAATTTAATACACAGACAGCTGCGATTCAAGGATCTGGTTGGGGGTGGCTTGGCTTCAATAAAGCTCAAAATCGACTGGTTATGACGACATGCGCCAACCAAGATCCTTTAAGTACCCAAGGGGTCATCCCGTTGATTGGAATTGATGTATGGGAGCACGCTTACTACTTGCAATACAAAAACGTACGACCGGACTATCTAAAAAATATTTGGAAAATTGTGAACTGGAAAAATGTAATGGAACGGTTTAATATAGCAAAGAAATAATTTAAAGATGTAATTATCGTTGTTTTCATTTTTATTATTTGTTATAATTTAAGTGATTTTTAAAACTAATTAAAAAGGGTTTCTTTGAATGGGGCTATTTTCTCGAAACAAACCAAAAATTAAGATCCAAACGACAAAAAAAGATGGGTATAGTGGATGGATCAAGTGCGCTAACTGTCATGAAATGATTCACGCCAATGAGCTGCAACAGAATCTTCATTGTTGTCCAAAGTGCAATCATCACTACCGCTTAAGTGCAACACAAAGAATGCATTTGCTCATCGATGAAGGGACCTTTATCGAAAGGTTCACCGAGCTATATCCCGTAGATCCGCTCAACTTTGTCGATTCGGAAGCTTATACAGATAGAATTGAGTCCGCTCAGAAGAAGTCGGGTAGACCTGAAGGCGCCATGGTTGGAAGTGGCACAATTTTTGGCAATCCTGTTGCAATTGGAATCTTAGATTTTAGCTTTATGGCGGGTTCTATGGGATCCGTTGTGGGCGAGAAGCTGACACTCATGATCGAGTATGCCATTGCAGAGAAGCTCCCTGTTGTGATTGTTTCTGCGTCTGGCGGAGCTCGGATGCAAGAGTCTGTTCTTTCCTTAATGCAAATGGCTAAAACGGCAGCTGCTCTCGCTAAATTGCATGAAAAACAATTGCCCTATATTTCTGTAATGACCAATCCCACAACGGGTGGAGTCACAGCTTCCTTTGCGTCACTTGGCGATATCATTATCGCAGAACCCGACGCCTTAATTGCCTTTGCAGGTCCACGTGTTGTGGAGCAAACCATTCGGCAGAAATTGCCGCCTGGCGCGCAACGATCAGAATTTTTATTGGAAAAAGGGATGGTTGACTCAATTGTTAGTAGACATCAATTAAAGGAACGGTTATCTCAATTATTGAGTTTTCTAACAGGCAACGAAAGAGTGTGCCAAGAGTCGATATTTGAGACTCTATATGGCCCAGCTCTTGGAAAATTGCCTCAAAAGCTAAGAGAACTCATGTCAATCTCTGAAACGTTAGAAAAAGAGAGCGCTGGCGTATACTAATTAAGGTGTTTATGGAAGAGATCGACGTTCCCATTCTCGTGGTTGATGCAACCCTGTTTCCAATTTATTCTTCAGATTTAGCAGCCGGCGCAGATGTGCGCGCGCATCTCTCCCAAGATCTCATTTTAGAACCGAGTTGTTCTGCGCTCGTTCCGACCGGATTGCGATTTGCCATTCCGCAAGGATATGAAATTCAGGTCAGACCGCGCAGCGGGATGGCTTTAAAACATCAAATTACAGTATTGAATTCTCCAGGCACAATTGATGCCGACTATCGAGGTGAACTTGGAGTGATCTTAATCAATCACGGGAAAAATCCATTTGTGATTACACCCGGTATGCGCATCGCTCAGATTGTGTTAGCAAAAGCTCTCCGCGCTCACTTTATTGGTCAAGAAGATCTCGTGGCAACGACGAGAGGAGAGGGTGGATTTGGCCATACTGGCACGCATTAACAATCAGATCGCTACAAGCGTAGACGATCTAAAGAAGTTTTTTAAAAAAGGACAGGATGTGACGATATCCAATTATTTGGATGCGCGTCTCGTTTTATTTTTAAATGTAGATAAACGAGATGATGCATTAGCTGAGCTCATCGTCGCTTTGGACGGGGCTGGAAAACTTCAAAATAAAGATCAGTTTTATCAAGCCATATTAGAAAGAGAGCGGATTGTCTCTACGGGCATAGGCTTGAGTGTTGCGATTCCACATGCTAAGTTAGAAGGGTACAAAGACTTCTTTATCGCAATTGGTATTCAAACGAAAAAAGGGATCGAGTGGAATGGGTTGGATGGACATCCCGTCCGTCTTATTTTTATGATTGGCGGGCCAGAAACAAAGCAAACAGAGTATTTAAAAATTCTCTCCCATTTAACGATTGCCATTAAAAACGAAGAAAGGCGAAAAGCGCTTCTCAAGGCGCGCTCTGCACAAGAAGTTCTCGAGTTATTTAAGAGTTGTTGAGTTCAAAGAGGGATCCATGGATTTAAAAATTAAAGATGTCGCTTCATTACTTAACGTACATGAAACGACCATTCGCAGATGGTTAGGGGATGGTAAAATTCCAGGCTATAAAATCAATCATCAGTACCGATTCAGCCGCAGTGAGATCGAAAATTGGATGATCCAGTCTAAGATCAAACCTCTAGAAGAGGGCTTTTCCTCCTTTGGCGAAAAGCAGATCTATCCCCCTCTTTCCGATTCTTTAGAACATGTCTCTAAAGGAGGAACGCAAAACTTTAGCCTCTATAGAGCCATCCACCAAGGCGAAGTATTGACACAGTTTCCTGGAAACACAAAAGAAGAGATCATCCGATCGGCCACGCGCGCAATTGCTCCAAAACTCGGTGTCGATGCGGAAGTCCTCTCTGAGTTACTTCTCGATCGAGAAAAACTCATGCCGACAGCGCTGAATAATGGCATTGCCGTCCCCCACACGCGGGAATTTTTAGTGAAGGGCCCTTTTGACATGGTCGTCATCGTCTTTCCAGAAAAGCCTATCGAATACGGCGCCTTAGATGGACTGCCCGTACACACGTTATTTTTCTTATTTGCCTGTTCAGATAAGACCCATCTCCATCTCCTTGCAAAGCTCGCCCACCTCTGTAGCAAAGCGGACTCCTTGGACTTTCTGTCTCAAAAGAGAGACAAGAAGCAGATGTTGGAATACATCCGTCAGTGGGAATCTCAGTTGAGCTGAGTTGCAGGCCCTTAGTTCTTGGGTATAAAATACTCAGTCTGTTATCGTATCTTCTAGAAACGCTCTAAATCTATAGGATCCTATGGCTAATGGTTTATTTATAAAAAAATCTATTAAGTCTTTGCTAGCTGAAGCATCAGATGCAAAACATGGCTTAAAGAGAACTCTCACAGCGATGAATCTAACGACGATGGGCGTTGGAGCAATCATTGGCGCTGGTCTTTTTGTACTAACGGGTCAAGCTGCAGCTGAGTATGCAGGACCTGGGATCCTCTTTTCTTTTCTTTTTGCAGCGCTCATTTGCGTATTTGCAGCGCTGTGTTATGCAGAGTTCGCTGCGTTAGTGCCAATCGCTGGGGGTGCTTACACCTATGCTTATGTGACGATGGGGGAATTTGTTGCGTGGACGATCGGATGGGGTTTGACCCTTGAATATCTGTTTTCGGCCTCAACGGTTGCTGTCGGCTGGTCGAGTTATTTTGTGAGCTTACTGCAGGACATGCATATCATCGTTCCTAAACAATTTTCTGAGTCTCCACTAGTCTATGATGTGGTAACGGGATGGAAAACGAGCGGAGCTCTTGTTAATCTTCCAGCGATGTTCATTGTTGCGGTTATGGGAATACTCGTTTCTGTCGGTGTGAAGGCGGCTGCAAGCTTTAATAACGTGATGGTCGTTGTGAAGATGGGTGTGATTCTTTTGTTTATTGTTTGTGGAATCGCCTTTATTAACATGGATAACTTAACTCCTTTTATCCCAGAAAATACTGGAGTATTTGGTCAGTTTGGATTTAGTGGAATATTGAGGGGGGCGGGCGTTGTGTTTTTTGCCTTTATCGGCTTTGATGCGCTCTCGACTCTATCGCAAGAAGCGCGGGATCCACAAAGAGATATGCCTAAGGGGATGTTGGGATCTTTGGGGATTTGTACACTTGCCTATATCGTCTTCGGGATTGTGCTGCTTGGAATTGTCAGTTATAAAATGCTGGGCGTTCCAGATCCAATTGCCGTAGCTGTCAATGCTCTAGGGCCTAAGTTTATCTGGATGCGCTATGTCATTAAAATTGCCATTTTAGCTGGTTTAACATCGGTTGTTTTGGTGATGCTCATGGGTCAATCTCGGATTTTCTACGCAATGTCCAAAGATGGACTTCTCCCACGTCCTTTTGGAAAAGTGCATGCAAAATTCCAAACGCCTTTCTTTACGACGATCGTGGTTACTTTGGTGGCGATGGTTGTATCGGGAATTTTTCCGGTGGGAATTTTGGGGCAAATCGTTTCTATGGGAACTCTCCTTGCCTTTGCAATTGTCTGTTTTGGTATCCTTGTGTTGCGCTATACACAACCGAGTTTACATCGCCCATTTAAAACGCCTTTCGTCCCATGGATTCCACTTGCAGGAACATTAACCTGTATCATTCAAATGCTTGCATTGCCAGGAGTAACCTGGGTTCAATTAATCGGCTGGATGGTAGTGGGATATGGGATCTATTTCACGTACGGAGTGAAAAATAGTAAAGCGCGTGCTTTAGCTAAAAAATAGTCGTTCTACATATGTCCCTCGAAGCTGGCTTCTGATTTTTCTGAAGCCAGCTTTTGTGCAATTGCTCATCAAGTTGAGGTAATCATTTCTGGCTGCGACCGGCGGATTCGCAAATCTTGTTCGTCGTCCATAGCTAGCGCTATGCACTTCTCACAAATTTTGCGACTCCTTGGTCTCGCTCAGAAATGATCTATACCCAACTCGGTCAGCAACTTGGAATTTGGACCGCGCCAAAGCCCCGGGGATCGTCGATCTTAAGTCGCCCCATATTGTTAATATGGGGCGACTTAAGATCGATGATCCGCGGGAGCTTTCGCGCAGGTCCAAATCCAAGT
>CAMAVL010000077.1 GCA_945861735.1 Chlamydia trachomatis | reverse complement strand
AGTAACTCGTTGAGAGACGATGAAGGCCCGAACATGAGAACGAAGGGAAGAATCTAACTCTCTATGGCAACAAATGTCACAGAAATGAAAAGGCCAAAACAAAGGACTCAAGACAGAATCTTGTACCCGCTTTGTATGGTGTGACTGTTTACGAGACGAGAAGGAAACTCGAACCTACCTAGTCGGGAAGAATACTGTTGATGCGATGCATGCAACAACAGAACAACACCGCTAGGTCATAGTGATCCTGAACCGCCGTATACGGTTCCGTACGTACGGTGGTGTGAGAGGACGGGAGCTGAAAGGCTCCCTCCTACTCGATATTTGCGCTATTCGATCCCTGGGGCTTTCACGCCAAAAAAAGTTTTTGTCTAATGTGACTTTGTCAAGCTAAGCAAGCAAGGGATCAACTATCACTGGAAGACCATCCGTTCGATAATGGATAGTCGAGTAAGAGTAACCACGCAAGCAAGGACAAAGGAAGGTGCAACGCTTTGCCATCGAAGCACAACAAAAGCGGAATGTGAAAATCTATAAGGCTTTAGGGATGTCAACTCAAATTCTCAAGGCACGAAAAATAATCTTGTAAATTTCAAGATGTGGTGCCGAAAAGGCTAAACTTCATCACGATTTCCATAGTGGAAGTCGTTAAACTTGGGTAAAGAACTTTTTGTGAAGGTAATGCATAGGTTCTCCTTATCAGGTTTAGGCATGAAAAATAGCAAAAGTAATGATTTACAAGAAACAAAAAATCTCTTTGCACAATCTTTATAAAGCACGCATAGAGCCTGAATTGTTAATTATCGAATTTTTCAATCAGTTAGTTAATTAATTATAGTGTTCGCAAATTAACCGTTATTAAGTTTGACAAATTTAAACCTCTTTAATTACAATAAAGTTTACGAGAGGAGTGGGAGTGATCTGCTCTTTAGGCGTGTTTTTTTAACTTCTTAAGAATAGGAGAGTCGTTTATATGCAAACCCAACACACAGATCCCCACGCTTCCGTTAAAGCTGTGGATCCTACAAAAATCGAGCACAAAATATTAATTGCAGATCCTGCACAGACATTATTTTCTCATGGTGACAGAGCTGGTTTTTATACTGGCCAAGATCGAATGACTCTACAAGTTAGACAGGTAGTTAGAGTGCGTGATCTCCAAGAGATTAATGACAATTTACAGCGTCAAGTAATTAAAAATGAAAAAGACCTTAATAATGCTCAAGATTCCTTGACCATTTTGGCTGAAATCGAGCATTGCAATATCATGATTGCTCGCAATACTGGCGAAGTTTTAACGATCTATGCGCAAAACGAGCAAAGATTAAAACGCATTGCTGAATTAGAAGCTCAAAACATTAATTTACAACAAGATATGAGTGATACACAAGGCAAGTTCATCACTTGTCACGATATGATGCAGCGTACTAAGTTCGCGGCAGAATTCTTTGTAATCAAAGGGCAGTTTGAGAAAAACTGTGCTGAAATTCGCACATTAAGTCATCAGTAAACATTGCTGTTTTTTCGCCAACTCCTTCGGGAGTTGGCGTTTTCTTTATATGCTCGTTATACTGTGGGGCATCGGCTTTGCATCAAAATTTTAGTCTTCGCTCGCGCCTTGCTTGAGCGGCAATGGTCGCTCGTTCCAGACAAAAAAATTTGAGCAGCCTAAAATTGGTTATTGGCTAAAAGGGAACGGAGAGGATAGATTTAACCATCTTTCCTTGCCTCTGCCCAGGTGGTGAAATTGGTAGACACGCCAGATTTAGGTTCTGGTGCCGCGAGGTGTGTAGGTTCGAGTCCTATCCTGGGCATATCCTTAAGAAGTGTTTTCAGTCGCACTCAGCTGAAAATGCAAAAACTAAAGAGCCCCACATTATATCCCCTTTCCAAAAAAAACATTACCAGCTATTTTCCAAACATCTTAACATAGGTGGGAAAATATGCCAGACTTAGTCAATCCATTTAAAACATTGCGCTCTCTTCATAACGACAAGCAGCATTATTACTACTCCCTTCCAGCTCTTGAAGAACAGGGGATTGCCAAAATTAGCAAACTTCCGATATCTATTCGGATTATACTCGAATCTCTCTTGCGCAACTGCGATGGGAAAAAAGTCACGCAAGAAGACATCTTAAATCTCGCTCACTTTGGCTCTAAAACAAAATCTCAAGGAGATGTCCCCTTTGTCGTTGCAAGAGTTATTCTACAAGACTTTACAGGTGTTCCTCTTCTTGTGGATTTAGCTGCAATGCGCGATGCTGTTGCTGCTAAAGGCTTCAATGCAACCCTCATCGAGCCTCAAGTGCCTGTCGATCTCGTTGTGGATCATTCTGTACAAGTCGATCGCTCAGGGACAAAAGATGCTTTTTTATTTAATTTAAAAACGGAATTTGGCCGCAATCATGAGCGGTATGCCTTTTTAAAATGGGGACAAGCGGCCTTTAAAACATTTAAAGTGGTGCCGCCTGGCATTGGCATTGTCCATCAGGTGAATTTAGAGCACATCGCAACTGTTGTCGTAGAAGAGGGGAACCTCTTGTATCCAGATACTCTTGTTGGAACCGATTCCCATACGACAATGATCAATGGCTTAGGAGTTGTCGGCTGGGGCGTTGGCGGGATTGAAGCAGAAGCTGCAATGCTAG
The DNA here is from genome assembly GCA_945861735.1 of Chlamydia trachomatis. Classification (GTDB taxonomy): domain Bacteria; phylum Chlamydiota; class Chlamydiia; order Chlamydiales; family Rhabdochlamydiaceae; genus CAMAVL01. The sequence continues at coordinate 6,291 of CAMAVL010000077.1, read as the reverse complement.
GTCAACCCGTATCGATTGAAATGCCAGAAGTCATCGGCGTACTTTTAAGCGGCTCTTTGCAAAAAGGGGTGACCGCAACCGATCTCACCTTGCGCATCACGGAACTCTTGCGCAAAGAAAAAGTCGTCGGCAAATTTGTTGAGTTTTTTGGAGAGGGCGCTGCAAGTTTAACCGTTGCGGACCGCTCAACAATTGGAAATATGGCACCTGAATATGGGGCGACAATGGGCTTTTTTCCAGTCGATGAAAAAACGCTCGATTATTTAAAAATGACAGGAAGAGAAGACAAAGCCATTCAGCGCATTAAAGAATATCTTGTCGCTCAAAAGCTCTTTGGAATTCCACGTAAAGGAGAAATCGCATTCACTAGAGTCGTAGAACTTGATCTTAACACAATTAAACCGTGTATTGCAGGCCCCAAACGCCCACAAGATCGCATTGATCTCGTTGATGTCAAGTCAACGTTTTCCAAATTATTGAACGATCCTATTGCGAGTGGTGGTTATGGGAAGAGCCCCCAAGATCTACCCCATATTTCTGTACGCTCCGATGGAACATTTTCCCTCAAAGAGCACCATGCAACAGGTGGAACATCGGAAATAGGAAATGACAGCTCCTCATCTCAATGGAGTGAATCGGAAATGGTAACTAATCGCCCCTTAACGGAGGCCATTGTCAATCCGGGCTATTTTGAAAAGAGCCCCTCTGATGTCACTTTAAAACACGGTTCTGTCGTCATTGCTGCCATCACAAGTTGTACAAATACGAGCAATCCCAACGTGATGATTGCAGCGGGACTCCTTGCAAAAAAAGCCGTAGAAAAAGGCTTAAAAGTCAGCCACATGGTCAAAACGAGTTTGGCTCCAGGATCCAGAGTCGTTACAGACTATCTGCTTAAAGCCGACCTGCAAAAATATCTCGATCAATTGGGCTTTCAGCTAGTTGCTTACGGATGCACAACCTGCATTGGTAATAGCGGGCCATTAGAGGAACATATTGAAAAAGCGATCAAAGAACATGATGTGATTGCATCGAGTGTCTTAAGTGGCAATCGCAATTTTGAAGCGCGGATTCATAGCTCTGTCAAAGCCAATTTCTTAATGTCTCCACCTCTTGTTGTTGCCTTTGCGATCGCTGGACGGATCGACATCGACATGGAAAAAGAGCCTTTAGGTTTAGGTCCTGATGGCGTCCCTGTTTTTTTACGCGATCTTTGGCCAACACCTCAAGAGCTTGAATCCTGTGTTGCTAAAGCCATCCAGCCCGAAATGTTTAAAAAGCGCTATGCCCATGTTCTCGATGATAATCCGCTTTGGAAAGAGGTCCCAACAACTAGCGGAGCTGAATATGCTTGGGATCCCAAAAGCTCCTACATCCAAAACCCTCCCTACTTCAAAGATTTTGCGATTGAACTCCCCAAAATGAAAGCGATCACTGGGATGCGCGCACTTGGCCTCTTTGGAGACTCTGTGACGACAGATCATATTTCTCCAGCCGGCGCCTTTAAAGCAGATTCTCCAGCTGGCAAGTATTTACTCTCTTTAGGCATTAAAGAAGGGGAGTTCAATAGCTATGGGAGTCGCCGCGGTAACCACAATGTTATGATGCGAGGCTCCTTTGCAAACGTGCGCATCCGTAATGCCATGGCAGATGGGAAAGAGGGAGGATTTACGAAGCTGATGCCAGACGGGAAAATCTTACCGATTTATGATGCTGCTCAAGCCTATGCCGAAAAAAATACTCCTCTGATCCTCTTTGCGGGTAAAGATTATGGGATGGGCAGCTCGCGAGATTGGGCCGCTAAAGGCACTGCATTACTGGGCGTCAGAGTTGTCATCGCTCAAAGTTTTGAACGGATCCATCGGAGTAATCTTATTGGAATGGGTGTACTGCCTCTAGAGTTTCTCAATAATGAAAGCTATGAGAGTTTAAAGATTACAGGGGAAGAGATCTTTTCCATTTTAGGTTTTGAAAACAACTTAAGCCCCCACCAAAAAGTCATCCTTGAAATCGATCATAATGGAACTAAACGACAAACAGAATTGATTGCGCGGATAGATACCCCGACAGAAATTGCTTATTTCCTCAATGGGGGCATCCTTCCGTTTGTTTTGCGTCAGATTTTACGCACTTAAAAAATGTTGATAGCTCGTTGACATATGGGGGGAATCGAAGTGAAAAGGGACCTCTAGTCTAAACCAAACGGCAGTTGGAGATGGCAAAGTGATGCAAGACTTTGCCATCTCCAACTGCCATTTCTAGAATGATTGCCTGGGGCCTCTACCTTATCTAGAGACGATTCCCTTTGCTTCTTCGGTTTTAAGCGCTTTAGACAGTTCGAAATGTTTGCCTTTTGCTAAGACTCAGAAATTAACGGCTGGTATCATTGTTAGCCGCCTCTCGTGAGCCTTAGTCATTATTTCTAAACAACTTAAATCTTTTATCACTCACAGGAATTCGCCATTTAATTATGTAACCACTTTAGCACCAATAACGTTTGGTTGCCAAAAGCTACACTTCTAAAAAAGATTAACATTGTTTAATGGTTTTAGTTGCGTTTTGCAAGTTAACATGATATTATTATAAGCAAAACTACAATTGAGTGATAAAAATGAGTAATATCATAAGTGGAATCTGCTACTTGAATCAGGCAGGCTGTCTGACCCCAGAGAATCAGGCAGGCTGTCTGACCCCAGAGAATCGGGCTGCGATTATGACCGGAGGAGGGGAGTTTGCAGATGTCGCGCGCTCCAACGAAATCTTTCCAAATTCCATTTGCATCAAATTGCTCGAAAAACCCGAAGAAAAGGAAGGTTTTATCGAAACCCTCTTCCCCCTTTCGCGCCAGATAGAACAACAATATTGTTCATTGACTTGGCCAGCGCAAATGCAAAATATTGTCGTACTAACGGAATTGTGTGGAGGCCTCGGAGATATGGCAACAGCTGCCAAAGCAATAGGAGTGATGCAACGTGTATGTCCGACTCTGACCTTCGATTGGATTTTAAGAGGGGCGCAGTCTTTGAGTCCCGCTCATTTTTTGACTTGCGACAAATCGACTAAAATAAATATTAGAAAGTTTGTACATGCCCCATCCACGGAACTTCCCGGGGATTTTTTATTAGCCGGTCCGACGAAGTTAAGCTTTACTTCTGACTATATCGAATCAAAAATCAATAAGAAAATAATTGGACCTGCCTTTTGTTTTCTGGAAAATGCACATGATTTGTGCGGTTCTTTTAATGAGATGGATCTTCGTATCAAGACAGTAAAAAATCCTGAAGAAAAGTATTCCAAGTTGCATTCTTATATTTTTCCTAGCAGCCATGGTGGCAGGGGTGGCTATTTGCGGATGGGCCTAGACGAGGGATCTGGAGTGTTTCTCGATAAGGACCGTATGGAAGCTCCTTTATCGCGAGAAGCTTGCTGCCCTTCCTATTTGCTTCAAATCCAAGATGAGAGATTGCGTCGAGACATATTAAAAGCGATGCACATCGACGATGATAAGTTAGAGCCTGATTATGATCTGCACTCCTTTAATTTTGGTTACGCACATCATCTCGCTTCTTGTGGAAAATTCATCGACTGCGTTGCTGTTCATGAAAAAGATAAGCATGTCGTGATTGTTCTGAACCAATCTGAGCTATATTCCAAGAGTTCTTCAAAAGATTTTTGCGATCAGACCTTGACTTCTGAGCGGCTCGGTTTCCTCAACAAAAAAGGGTATTCGAAGATCGATTTTAGAGGAGAAGAGGACGTGTCTTTTACGTTTGAAGTAGAGAGTTCTCAAGCGAAAAAGTCTTTGACGATCATTGTACGAGCCTCCTTTATCCCTAAAGACATGAAACAACTACAACTTGCAGCTGAACGGCTTCTCTGCACAGGCGATAACAGTGCCGTGGAAGCTTGGTGCGCGCGTTGCAAGCTCTATCTTTACGAAGATGTGAATAATGGTGGTTGCAAGTGGCGCTTCCTTCAGCAGCAGGTGGATCTTGCCAAAACTATTTCTGCAAATGTTAGTCAGCTTTTAGCCGTATTCGGCGGAGACAAGCGCCTTTTAGATTGTTCATTAAATCAACCTTTCAGCAGCGGTCAGATGGCTGATGTGGAAAAGCTGTTAAACGATCCCAATCTTTCTAAAGAAACGCTTCAATTTTGCAATCTGATCACTAAAAACTTTTCATTCGAAGGGGCTCTCGAAGGAGCTCTTAAACGAACCGCATGGCATCATCTCATTCCAGCACTTCCCGCAATCGAAGCTGAAGTTCTTGGTTTGGAATTCCAATCGGGATTGCTAGCTTATGTCGAAAACCCCCAAGACGCCCATAAAAACCTAGTTGTTCAAGATCTATCTCGATTGGGAAAACGCGTTCAGGAAGTGGTTGCGAAATATGTTTTGGGGATTAGTTAAGCGGTAAATCTCCGAAACCCTTCAAAAGAGAAGGGCTCCGGGGATGCTTTGTCAGAGATCTTCTTCATACCAGACCATCTAATTTCATGTAAAATATTTTTTTACTCTCTATGAGATCACACAAAATACACCCACCTAGCTCTGCGAATTCTATTGCCTTCGTCGCTGGCGCTCCTCAGTTGATCCCCCGCCCTCGACTTCAACTCCCCCCAATCTTTAATCGACCCAGCCTATATATAGGGGGGAGTTGAAGTCTTAGTTTTGCTCAGTTTTTTCCTGGTTCTTAATTTTTTAGATTAAAAATAAGTTTATTGCATTTTTCGAATCTATATCACGTTTTAATAGTGCTCTTAGTTTTAATATTGAAATTAACTAATGTCTATTGATATTATCTATTAATAAAGATTAGCAATGCAGCGTTTAACAACGATTGTTGAATTCACCTATTATTATAAATAAAATTGCAATGGAGTAGTAAAATGAGTAATGTCATAAGAGGATTGTTCGAAAGCACTGTGAGCTATGTGGGCTATTTTTTAGAAGATGGGGAATATCAAAATAGTTGGATTCCATTGATTTCCAGTGTGATATTTGTCGGGACGACGGCAGCTATCGTGACGACGGTTTCCTTGGCGATACTTGGCCTAGGCGTTGCTTACCTTTTTCCCGAGACGAATGTTCTGAGAGTCGCCACGGAATTGCATCGGGTAGGCCTTCTGACCGAACCCAACTTTGAAGCGGTTTACGTCGGAGTGGGGGCGAATGCGTGGCGCATCAGCAGGAACCGCATCGCCGCCCTTCAGGCGACATTGAACCAAGCAATCAAAAAATGGTCTCAAGAATTCGAAGCTGCTTATCCAGCGGCGGATTATCCGAAATTTTGGGATGGTCATCAAAAGCCGGGCACGGATTTGAAAGAATATTTCGCACAGCTTCTAGCTCTTGAGCCAGATGCCAAAGGGATGCTTTCAAACTATTTGCAAAAACTGCGAACAACAAAGGATTATACAGATGGCGGCCTTGCTAAAAATAATGTGATTCTTCGCGTAGAGCGCATGCTCCAACTCGCTAATAGTCATTCTGTTTTTAAAGACGATCTGCTCTCTCTCCTCTCTAGCGCTCTGGAGACCTGTGGCGACAGAGTCCTGATTTTCTTCAACGATATCGAGATTCTATGGCAATTTCAGCATAGGAAGCTTAAGTTGGAAGAATTCCGCAGTCTGGCGATCCGAGCAGAGCGCTATGAACAGCTGAAAGCATATGCTCAAAACATCTATTTGAAAGATAACCTTTCCGATGAAATCGAAGTCATTCTCTTTTATCATCTGAAGTTGAAAGATGATTTGACATTGCCGATTACAACCGAAAACATGCTCTTCCCAAGACAGGCTGGTGTAACTGTGAAAATGTTGGAGGATGCCCGCGAGAGGATCCTATCCATTTCGGACGAACAGCTGCTTGCTGCCTCGAATCACTGGCTGGCGTTTATGGAACGCAGTTATCCAGAACAGGTCGATCCAGTTAAGGAGAAATACATAGATCTCCAGGGGAAATTGGAAACCTATTATGGCCTTGAAGAAGATGCGCGAAAATCGGAGTTCTTGGAAAACAATCAGGTGCTGCGAACATTCTTCGAAGAGGCTACCGTGAAGAAAGTGAATCCAGTTGACTATAATGCAATGTCTCGCTTCCTGCTAAAGGAGCGACAAGTGGAGATTTCTGTATTAGACATCTTGGTGCGCCACGAGGCGCTTTATTAACAGTCGACTGAAATGTCGATCGGGTAAGGACACCATCCACCCGTACTTAGTCTTGGAATTAAGGAGGTAACAACTTGAATCAAGCGTAGACAAAGGAGGTTGCAGGCCATAAGCGGAAGC
>CAMAVL010000076.1 GCA_945861735.1 Chlamydia trachomatis | reverse complement strand
TATTAACAATATGGGGCGACTTAAGATCGACGATCCCCGGGGCTTTGGCGCGGTCCAAATTCCAAGTTGCTGACCGAGTTGGGTATAATATTTTGCGACTTAAGATCGACGATCCGCGGGAGCTTTCGCGCAGGTCCAAATCCAAGTTTCAGGCCGACTGCAGTATAGTTAAGGACGTACATTCCAATCTCGTCCTGATCTCGGCTTTGTACATTTTTGTGCCCCGCCTGCTGGCAGGCAGGCCTAGAGGCGTAATTTTAATTCGCAGGAAGGCATGTTCAAGCCGATCCTGCGAATTAAAATTACACCTGAAGGCCTGCCTATCCAGCAATCGGGGCACAAAAATGTACAAAGCCGAGCTGATTTCCCCATACAAAAAAACCGCTGTCTAATTGCACTTAATCAGCAAAACGAATAAATTAATTATAAGTGTAATTATTTTGTTGATTAACTTTGAGTTTAATTATATTATAAAAATAAGAGATTTAAATTAGTGCACTGTGGTTACGGGAGATCCGATGGCAAATAAACTAGAAGTCAATCCTTGGCGCTCTATTTGGATAGAACCACGTTCAACGATTCGAGAGATTGTTAAATTCAATCCTAAACATCAATTCATCTGGCTGTCGATCATTTACGGATTTCCTATGATTCTTAACTTTGCTCAAAGCTATTCCTTTTCGGAAATGCTGCCTCTTTGGGCAACTGTTCTAGCGGCTTTGATCCTCTCTGGATTTGCAGGAGCTTTAGGAATTGTCGTGATCTCAGCCTTGCTCACATGGACCGGACGATGGATTGGCGGAAAAGGGACTTTTCAAACCGTTCGCTGCGCTGTTGCTTGGTCTAACACTCCCAATATTGTGACTATTTTGATGTGGGGTGTCCTAATTGGCGTTTTTGGGAATCAGCTCTTTTACCGAGAGTTTGCAGATTCCGTTTTTATAGGGTATGAATCGGGAATTGTATTTTTGGTTTTTTTAATTGAATCAATTGTTTCTATTTGGGGAATTGTCATTTTATTAAAGGGATTGAGTGAAGTGCAGGGATTTTCTGTCTGGAGAGCGGTAGTTAACGTAATTATTCCCATCCTGCTAATGGTTGCATTTATTTGGATCATGGGGTGGATTTTTTCAGGAACACATACGAACCTGATAACAGTTGTAACATAATATAAACGGATGTAATGGAGCAGTTTATGGAAAAAAAGATTTATGAAATAATAAGAGTGGTTGTGATTGCATCCGTCGCTGCAGTTACCGTGCTATTTAATCCATTGATGGCAGAAGAAATTCAGGTTACTAAAGACAAACAAGTTGATCTCAAAGCAGTTGTTGCTCCTTGGCAAGAATTTCAGTCTGTAGCTGGAAAATGTAAAATGAAATTCCCTAAATATCCAGATCATTTATCTGAAAAAATGCGCTTGCCGGAAGAGGGCTTTGATCTAAAATACGATGCCTATATTTCAGCTCTCGATCAAAAAACGATTTTCATGCTTTTAATCGCGCAGTATCCTGATTTTGTAGATGAGTCCTATGCTAAAATGAGCTTGGAAGGCTTTTTAAATGGAATTTTAACACACAACCCAAATAACCAATTGATCTTTGCAGATCTCGCTTTAGTCAATGGTCATGAAGCACTTGACTTCTTTATTCGAACAGGTGGTCATTACTTTAAAGGGCGTGCGCTCATGGTGAAAAATAGCCTCTATCTCATGGCGATGGAATGTGAAGTGCAAAACTACGACGAAGGTCACTATAAGACTTTTGTGGATTCGTTCCAGCTCGGTCAATAAGCATGTCCAAGCATCCGCAGGAGCTCCGTCTCTTTTTCCCCTTTATTAAGAGCGGTAATAGTCGTGAGGGTGCGCTCTTGGCTTTCGGTTTTTTGCACAGAGATGTGGTTGTGCGCTTGGGATGCGACTTGGGGAAAATGGGTGATGCAAATTACTTGACGCAAGAGCCCTAGCTCCTTGAGTTTGAGTCCGATGATGCTGGCTGTGCGCCCTCCGACGTTACTGTCGATCTCATCAAAGATGAGTGTGGGGGTGTTGTTTTTCTCTGCTAGAGTCAGTTTAATTGCAAAAAGTAGACGACAGATCTCGCCTCCACTTGCATGTTCTTTGATGGGGACCGCATTTTCTCCAATATTGGCTCTCATCCAAAATTCAATGCAATCTTGTCCGGAACTTTGCAGAGCCCCAAGAGTCAAGCGGATCTGAATTTCAGCGTTTTGCATATTGAGCTGATGAATATGGGCTATGATTTTTTCTTCTAGAAGGATTGCGGATTGTTTTCTTTTTTCGGTGAGATCTCTCGCGTATTTTAGGGTGTTTTCTGTGGCCGCCTTTAATAATTGCTGCGTCTCTTCAATCTGAGTGCCGAGCGTTTCAAGCTGGGTGCATTTTTCTTTCATCTCGAGATAAAATGTCTGAATCTCTGAAAAGCTGGTTCCATATTTGCGCTTTAGGCGATGAATTGCACTGAGGCGCTCTTCGAGATAGGTGAAGCGCTTGGGGTTATTGTCTAATTTGTTGACATAGTGTTGTAAGTTATTTTCCGATTCACTGAGAATAATGCTAGCTTCTTTTAGGAGAGTTGTCGTCTCAGCTAAAAAAGGATCCATTGCGCTTAAATTTTCTAGGGTTTTATGGAATCTAGAAACTTGAGGGACGGCAGTCTTTAAGTAGTGCAAAAGGGTGCCCATTTTTTCATGGATTTCCTGGGAGTGGGAAAGTCGTGTGTGTTCTTGAGATAACTCTTCTTCTTCTTTCTCTTTTAGGTTTACTGACTCGATCTCTTGGATTTGAACGAGAAGAAGCGCTTCTTCCCTCTCTTTTTGCATTTCTTTTGAAAGGAGGCTCGTTAGATCGCTTTTAAGCTGCTTTTCGATTTCCCAGGAGGTTTGGTAGATCTTGAGATCTTCTGCAGTATCGCCAAAGAGATCCACAACCTGGCGCTGAAAGTCTATATTGTAGAGCTCTTGGGCGGAATTTTGGCTGATGAGCTCGAGAAGGGTAGCTCCCACTTTTTGTAAAACGGAGAGGGGGACCATCTGGCAGTTAATGAAGGCTCTATTTTTCCCCTCTTTTGTGATCTCGCGGCGGATGATGAGGTATTCTTCTTTTTCGAAAGGGATGCCTAAAGTGTGCAGGAGCGCTTGCGTTGCGGGAAGAGAGTCGATGTCGAAGGCTGTTTCAACGGATGCACTATCGCACTGTTTTCGGATGAGTGAGGTGTCAGCTCTAGCTCCTAAAACAAGAGCGATAGCTTCGATAAGAGCTGTCTTTCCAGCGCCGGTCTCTCCCGTTAACGCGGTAAAATGGGGCTTAAATTCGAGATGGCATGATTCGACGAGGATGAGGTTAGTGAGGTGGATATGTTTAATCACGAAAGGATCTCGGCTGTTGTTTTAAAATGGAGTTTTGCAATGGTTTCAAGAATGGCTTCTCCATGTTTTGCGACAAGGGCAACACCGACTCTTTTTACATCGGCAGAAGCGCCTTTTGGCAGTGTAATCGAAAGATCATTTCCCAACCTCTCTAATCCTTGGACAAAGGAGGCTCTAGCTAAAATGGAGGCTGCTGCAACAACGGGGTCAGCTTCTGCCTTATGTCTTTGAGTGAGAGACACTTCAATTTTTTTTTGCTTGAGAGCAGAGAGGACGACATCTTCGCTTGCGAATTGGTCGATGATGACATCGGTGCATTGAGTTTTTGATATGAGATCGGCAATCGCCGTCGCATGGCCCCAGGCGAGGAGGCGATTTAAGTTGCGAAAGTTCGCATACATCTCATTATAGCGTTTGGGGGAGATCTGGATGATGGAATGGGGACAGATGTTTTTAATTTTGGTGCTTAATGTGAGGATTGTCTTTGGAGAGATTGTTTTGCTATCGCGTACTCCGATTTTTAGGAGTTCTTTGATCTGGTCGGCAGATGCATAGACGCCTGCAATGCATAGAGGACCAAAAAAATCCCCTTTTCCCGATTCATCAATTCCAATATGGGGTTTAAAATCAATTTTCTCTTCTGGGTAGGAGAAGGCGAGACTTTTAAGAATTTCAGGTTCTAGATAGTATAAAAGAAAGTCGGCTTTATCTTTTCCTTGAACGGTTATTTTCCCAGATAGATAGAGGGAACAAGAGATTCCTTTCTTTTGTGCAGCAAAGATGGTATAAGGGGGTTTGGAGAGTTCAAAGCCTTGGGAAATGAGGTCTTCTCGCAGCTTTTCGGTGAGCTGTAGGTCGATCGTTGCAACAAAACAAGGACTTGGTTTTTCTGGTGGCATAAGATCTCCGTTTTCTTGAATATGTATATCAGAAGACAAAAAATTTGGGTATTTTTAACTCGACTTTGCAACTTTTTCTGAGCTCATCTCAAGCTAGATGCGCTCAGAAAAAGTTGCAAAGTCTAGTTTAAGTTTTTTTAAGCTCTGGAGGGATTATGAGCGAAGAGTTGAAACGCGTGGGTTCCGTATTTAGATCAAAACGTAAAGAATTAAATCTGTCTCTCAAAGAGATTGAAAATTCCACTTCCATCCGCTCTTCCTATCTAGAGGCGATTGAAGAAGGGTGCGTACATCAATTTATTTCCGGGGTCTATGCGCTTGGATTTATTAAGCAGTATGGGCATTTCTTAGGGCTCGATATTGAAGGGATGATCCAGGAAAACCCAGCCGCTTTTCGGATGCCTGCAGAAAAACACGAATTCTCTTATGGAATTGGCACATTGGAACAGCGGGGAAGCTTAGGTGGGGGAGTCAAGTGGTTGCCTAATTTATTATGGGCTGGCGCTGTCTCTTTAGTTCTTGTTATCGCATGGTATCTCGCAAAGTTTTTAGGAGTTATCTAGCTTTAATTTATGGGAAAGCCTTCCTTTAACAATCGATTGGTTGCCGAAAAGTCTCCATATCTCCTACAACACGCTCATAACCCAGTGGATTGGTATCCCTGGGGTGAAGAGGCATTTCAAGTAGCTAAAAGAGAAGATAAGCCGATCTTCCTTTCCATTGGCTATGCGACATGCCATTGGTGCCATGTGATGGAAAAGGAGTCTTTTGAAAATGTCCAAATAGCCCAACAGATGAACGCCTCTTTTGTGAATATTAAAGTGGATAGAGAAGAACTGCCTGAGGTGGATTCCCTCTATATGGAATTTGCGCAGACGCTGATGTCATCGTCTGGCGGCTGGCCACTCAATCTTGTATTAACACCTGATCTAAAACCTTTTTTTGCTGTCACTTATTTGCCTCCAGAAAATCGGCGTGGCCTCATTGGAATCGGGCAGTTTATCGAACAGATCAATCAACTTTGGAAAGGAGAAGAGCGCCCTCTATTATTTGAACAGGCCGATAAGATCGTGAATATTTTTGAAAAGAGCTCCCAAGAAACGGATGGGGCGTTGCCTTTGAATAGTCATATTCCAGCAGCTTTAGAAATTCTCTATACTCTCATCGATCCAGTGAATGGCGGCTTTAAGGGAGCGCCTAAATTTCCTTTGGGCTATCAAGTCTTATTTCTTTTGGATTATGCAAGAGCTGAGATGGACAGCCGTGCTATCTTTTGTGTCGAGATCTCTTTGGATCATATGTTGCAAGGGGGGATTTACGATCAGTTGGGCGGTGGATTTTCTCGCTATAGTGTCGATGCCAAATGGCTCATTCCTCATTTTGAAAAGATGCTCTACGATAATGCGATTTTAGCCTCTGTCTATTTGGAGGCTTGGAAATACACAAAAAAAGCGAGCTATAAAACCGCAGTCCTTGAAATTCTTGGCTATATTTTAGCGGACATGACCCGTGAAGAGGGGGGATTTTATTCTGCAGAAGATGCCGATTCGGATGGACATGAAGGGATGTTTTACACGTGGACTAAAACAGAAGTGCGCGAGATCCTCTCTGATGAAGACGCCAAGATTTTTTGTGAGTTCTATGGTGTGTCTCATGAGGGAACTTTTGAGGGTCGCAACGTCTTGCATATTATCACGCCCTTGGAAGAATTTGCACAAACACACGGAATTGCCTTAACGGAATTAAGCGATTCGCTTGTGCGATCAAAAAAACAGTTGCTCAAACAGCGCAATTTCCGCACACGTCCTTTTAAGGATGATAAGATCCTCTGCTCGTGGAATGGACTCATGATCGATGCAATGATTCGCGCAGCCTCTGCTTTAAAACAAGACCCATTTAAACAAGCCGCTCTAAAAGCTGCCTCCTTTATTCAGACTCATCTTTTTAAAGATGGAAAACTTCTCAGGCGCTTTCGAGACAATGAAGCCAGGTTCAGTGGAAATTTAGACGATTATGCTTTTCTCATTAAGGGGTTATTGAGTTTATTTGAAGCGGATTGCGGATCCAACTGGTTACAGTGGGCAATTGCGTTATCAGATGTTGTGTCCAAAGATTTGAGTGCAGAAGGGGGTGGCTTTTATTATACCGATGCCGATCCCCATTTACTTATTCGCAAAAAGGAATATTACGATGGAGCAGAACCCTCTGGGAATGCCGTTCATTGTGAGAATCTTTTGCGCCTGTATCAGATCACACAAAATAGGAATTATCTCGAACAAGCGGAAGGAATTCTTAAAGCTGCGAAAATCTATATTGAAAATTATCCACCAGGTGCATGCTACCACTTAACTGCGCTGCAACGTTATTTTGATAAAAGCGCCAAGACCCTTGTCATTGCAGTTGGAGAGGAATCCTCTTTGACCGATGAGATAAGTACTATGATCGCCAATCTGTTTACTCCCCATACTGCAGTGATTTGGAAACGGGAGGGGGATTCTTTATTAAAAGATTTGATACCATCTCTAGTTGATAAAAATTCGATCGATGGCCAGACTGCAATTTATATGTGCCAGCAAGATTCTTGCTCCGCTCCTCTGATGACTAAAGGGGATATTTTTAAGGCAATTAATAAGGAACTGTAAAAAAATAAGTTGGGCGATTTTGCGACCATCATAGCCACTAAATTGTCCAACTTATTCTTTCACAGTTCCTAACCTGAGTTAACTATGCATAATCTAGGTGAGTACACGCTCATTAAGCCTTTGGGCAAAGGCGCGATGGGAGAAGCTTTTTTAGCCGAACATCGTCTGATGAAGCGTCAGGTCGTTCTTAAAATATTACCCTTAGAGCTTTCCAAAGATTCTAAATTTATCCATCGCTTTGAAACACACGTTGAAGCTTTGGCTCGGCTGGACCATCCCCACCTCGTTAAAATACATAATGTCTGTCATGTCGATGACCGTTATTTTTTCGTTACTGATTATATCTGTAACTCAGAGGGCAAAGTATGTAATCTCGCGCACTATTTTGAGCAAAAAAAACACTTGTTATCCGAAGAAGAAGTGTTACGGATCGTCCGTCAGATCGCATCTGCGCTCGATTATGCGCACCAACACAAAGCGGAAGCGCATGGTTCCTTAAAGCTCAATAATATTTTAATCCGCTCGATTAAGGATGGTCCTCAAGTGTTTATCACCGATTGGGGTCTTTCCAACATTGTGGGACAGGGCGCTTTTCTAGCGCGCACCTGCCAAGCTGTTTTGCAGCACTTGAGTACAGATACCCCTTTTTCATTTGATCCTGTGCGCGATACTCTATTACAAGGATTTGCCTTTTTAGCCCCAGAGCAAAAAAAAGAAACCCTCATCCATCCGATCAAAGCCGATATCTATGCCTTTGGCGTTTTGGTCTATTATTTGATTTTAGGAGAGTTTCCAGACGCCTTTTATGAACTGCCAGAACACGAGGGTCGATACAAATGGAACTGGAACCTATTGCTTTCTAGTTGTCTCCATCGCAATCCTCAAGAGAGACCTGATCTTTTAGCGCCCGCTTTAGAAGAACTCCTCTCCTCAACAGGCGTCCTGTCTGCCAAGCTCAAACTCCAAAAAATGAAGGGAATTACAGAAGAAAAGCCCTCTTATGCAACTGTTCAAGAGGTAGTCAAAACAGAGCTCAAACCGATTCTAAAACCAAGAGAGATCACCCGTCCCTCTTTCGATAGTGATCCAGCTGCTGTTTTCCAAATAGACACTCAGGTTGGTCATTATCAACCTAAAGCCCAAGAAGATAAACGGATCGAGCCCCTGCTCACGCAAATGATCTTGATTCCAACAGGTTCCTATTTTCGTGGAAGTAATACGGGCGGCCGAGATGAGCTCCCGCGGCATGCGGTGAATGCGACAGCCTTTGCAATCGATATGCATCCTGTCACTAATGAACAGTTTTCCCTCTTTTTGGAAGCAATGGGTGGTGAAAAAGATGTGAATAACCTCGATATCATTCGCTTAAAAGAATCGCGCATCAAACGCTCCGTTGGCAAACTCAACATTGAGTCTGGCTATGCAAGACACCCGGTCGTCGGGGTCACCTGGTATGGAGCTGTTGTGTATGCTAAGTGGGTTGGTAAGCGATTACCTACCGAGGTTGAGTGGGAACTTGCCTCCTCTGGAGGAAAAGAAGAGTTCCTTTTCCCAACAGGAAACAACATCGAACGCGCTCAAGCTAATTTTTTTAGTTCCGATACAACACCGATCATGAGTTACGCCCCAAATATACTCGGGATATATGACATGGCCGGAAACGTCTATGAATGGTGCCAGGATTGGTACGATTACCATTACTATGACACCTCCGTCCAAGAGCCAAATAATCCTAAAGGCCCACTCCAGGGAGTCTACCGCGTTTTAAGAGGCGGCTGTTGGAAAAGCTTAAAAGAAGACTTGCGCTGCTCCCATCGCCACCGCAATAACCCAGGCGTCATGAACGGCACCTATGGATTCCGTTGCGCGGCAGACGTCGAAGAGAGGTGAGCTTAGTGACTTAGCAAAAATAACTGCTACACTTTCGGCCGGCTGCGATGCCCCATCTGCAGCGCCCGTCTCCTTGGGAATAGAAAAAACTATTCCCTCGTCATCGGTCGCTGCATCTAGGACATCTCGCTCGGCCGAAAATGCAGCATTTATTTTTGCCCTGTCCCT